>NZ_DBPRYF010000046.1:0-287040 GCF_059755235.1 Sulfurisphaera sp. | reverse complement strand
TAGGGGATAATCTGATTAGGGGGGCTGCAGGTATAACTATATTAACAGTAGAAGTAATGAGAGAATTAGGGTACATTTAATGCTAAAAATTGATTTTCATACACATACTTTTTATAGTGATGGTA
The DNA here is from genome assembly GCF_059755235.1 of Sulfurisphaera sp. Classification (NCBI taxonomy): domain Archaea; kingdom Thermoproteati; phylum Thermoproteota; class Thermoprotei; order Sulfolobales; family Sulfolobaceae; genus Sulfurisphaera; species Sulfurisphaera sp. The sequence goes on along the minus strand of NZ_DBPRYF010000046.1, from coordinate 286,915 downwards.
AAGAATCCCCTCAAACAATGCTAAACTATGCCTTAAAAATTGGATTAGACGGATTAGCAATAACAGATCATGATACATCTAAAGCTCATTTTGTTTTTAAAGACAGACATCATATTATACCTGGACAAGAGGTAACTACACAGTTCGGTCATGTAGTAATTCTATGTAATTTTCCTCCTTCTCCTCCTAATAGATTACCGGAGCTGGTAGATTATGCAAAAGAGAACAGCTGTATAGTGTTTCCTTCACATCCATTTGATATTTTCAGAAAAGGGATTGGAGATAAAGTCTTTGAATATAGATTTGACGCGATTGAAATTTTTAATTCTAAGGCTCCAAAAAAAGCTAATGAAAAAGCCAGAGAGGCCTCAGAAAAACTTCACTTGCCCGGACTAGCAAATAGTGATTCACACGTAAAATATGCATTAGGCTCCGCTTACAATGCTGTTAATATAACTGAGTTTAATGTGGATGAAATTCTTGATTGTATAAGAAAGAACAGAATAGAAGCAGTTGGCGTAGGACTAACAGTAAAGGCTAAGTTTGAGATTGCTAAATGGTATATATTGAGGAAATTAAGAATTGAGAAAAATACCAGCTGAGCTTTGTGTAAAATGTAAAGGTTATAAATATTTATGTGGTTTGCCCTCTTGCCCAATCTTAGATAGGTTTAGAAACGTAGCAGTAACTGTGTCTAAAATTATAAATAATGATAAAATTGAAGGAGCAACTCCTCCAAGTATAGTTATTGGGGAGAAAAACTATCCTAAGGTCTCAGTTATCTATAACGTACCGCCATCTGTTACTGGAGAGGAAGCAAAAGACTATGAAAACCCCACAGGTTGGTGGGGTAAGAAAGGCCTTAGCGATATCTTGTCCCTTAGAACTTCAATGATTTCTTCAATATTTTCTGGCATTAAAGTGGATGAGCCAGAAAAGCTATATGAAAAAGAAATTTCGATAACTGCAGTATCAGAGAAACCGGTACTCTCAGAAGTTATAAGTGAAACAAAAAACGTAGTCCCAAAACTAAAGTTTGACGGAATATTGCTACCCAGAGGACCTTCATTGAATGCTAAAGATATAAAAGTCAATGAAAATCCTAAAATACCTAAAACTCTTGACAAGTTGATATTTGATGATATAAAGGCACAAGAAGCAATACTTAAGCTTTATAAGGATGGTCAAGATACCTACACGTTAATTAATGCCCTTTCATTAGGTCTTTTAGGTCAGAAGAAAAATAAGAAAATAGTTCCTACAAGATGGTCAATAACTGCAGTAGATACAGCTCTAGGAAATAGCTTACTTAAAGAGATCAGAAACTTCGATACACTAAATGAAACTAGAGTATATTATAACTCTTATCTTGGTAACTATTTTCATATAATCCTTTATCCTTCAAGATACAAGTCTGTTTGGGTAGAAATTTGGCATCCGCTGTCTCTGTGGGCTAATGAACTCGTAGTAAGTGACCTTTCGGAAGATTATTGGGGAGAGTATGATTTTCTAGATGGTGGTTATATGGCCGCAAGATTCGCAACGATAGAAAACTTGTATCAAATGAGAAAACAGGCAGGAGTAATAATAATTAGGGAAATAACTAGTGACTATTACGCTCCAGTAGGGAATTGGCACATTAGAGAAACAGTAAAAAGAGCATTCTCATCTTACATAAAACTCGATACTCTTACTGAGGCATTAAATTATGTAAACTCCAAGTTAAAAGCAAAAGTAAACTTACTAGAGATCAAAAGCATTAAGAAGCTAGTTACCCAAAAAACTATTGACGAATTTTTAAAGAAGTAGAGATAGAACACCCATAGCAATATATAGTCTATTTTCTGCTTCGTCCCATACAACACTCTGAGGACCGTCTATTACCTCTTTATCAACTTCCTCTCCTCTAACTGCTGGAAGACAGTGCATGAATATTGCATCCTTACTTGCATACCTCATTAAGTCTGCAGAAACTCTGTAATCCTTTAACATTTCCTTCTTCTTCTCAGCTATATTTTCTTGTCCCATACTAACCCATACGTCTGTGTACACCACTTTAGAACCTCTTACAGCTTCGTACGGGTCTTCATAAAATTCAATTATCGCTCCGCTTTTTTCCGCTTCTTCCTCTATCCTTTTCCATATCTCCTCCTTAGGTTTTAATTGTTTAGGTGTTGCAACTTTTACTGATAAGCCCATTTTGGCAGCAAAGCTCATTAAACTAACTAAAACATTGTCTCCTCCATCACCTACAAAAGTAACCGAACTATATTCACCAAATTTTTCTTTAATTGTCATATAATCAGCTAAAGCCTGCAAAGGATGAGATAAATCGCTTAACAAATTTATAATAGGTTTACTCGAATATTTAGACAATATTTCTAAGCTCTCGTGCTTGAGAACTCTAGCTCCAATTCCATCTAGATATCGTCCTAAAACTCTAGCAGTATCCTCTATTGGTTCTCCTCTCCCTAACTGTAACTCAGACTTATTCAATACAACGGGGTGTCCACCTAAAAGCTTTACAGCGGTTTCAAAACTTACTCTAGTTCTAGTACTTGTCTTCTCAAAGAGCGTTCCCACAACTTTTCCTTCTAAACTTCTTGGTATTGACCTAGTTAAATAATTGTTTTTCATTTGAAAAGATATTTCCATCATTTTTTCTATTTCTTGTTTGGAAAAATCCAATAGGCATAAAAGGCTTCTTCCTTTTAACATATTTTAAATTTTGGACTTCTTATTTAAAAATGTGGAAGAGCTATCAATATTATCAAAAGTAACTTTACCAAAGAAAGGTAATAAGCCGAATTTCGATGATGCTCATGTATTATTAGCTCTTGCTATAATAGAAAGAGAACAGCCTATAGGAAGACATCTCTTAATGAAAAAACTGTCTTTGACTGAAGCTTCTACAAGGACTATGATAAAAAGACTAAAAGAACTAGGTCTTATAAGTATAGATAAAGTAGCTGGTATATTTATTACAGAAAATGGTAGAAAACTTTTACTAAACCTTCGTAACAGAGCTAAAATAATGGAAGATGTCAACTTATCTACTTTAGGCTGGAAAGGCCAAGCAATAATAGTTAGGAATGGAAAAGCGATACTTGATAGAACAGGTTTACTTAACTTAAGAGACTTAATTATAAAACAAGGTGCTGATCACACAATTATTGCTGTAATAAACGAGGAAGGGAAAATTGAATTACCACCCAAAACTTTTGATGAGAGTGAAGAAATAAAGAAATTAAAAGATGAAATGAGAGAAAAGTTAGGAAAAGAAAATAAGATCAATGATTTAATAGTGATTTTTGAACCACAAGACCTCCATCTAGCTTATAAAATAACATTAGCAATTCTAACTAGTGAATAAAGTAGGATTTTTAGTAAATCCTATAGCAGGCAGTGGAGGGAGAATTGGGCATAAAGGAAGCGATGATTTATATATAGAAAACCCCGAAACACCGCTAAAGGTAAAAAGATTCTTACAATTAGCACCCAAAGATGTAATATATGTCACACCTAAAGGTAAAATGGGAGAAATATATTTCACAAAAGACTTCATAACCCAAACAATAGAAGTAGGAAATATTGAGAGAACAACAAGAGAGGATACACTTTATGCTAGTAGAAAATTCCTTGAACAAAATTGTAGCATCATTGTCTTTGCCGGAGGAGACGGTACAGCAAGAGATATTTACTCAGTTGTATCTAACAAGATTCCTTTACTTGGAATTCCTTCTGGGGTGAAAATGCACAGTGGAGTTTTTGCAAATACCCCAGAAGCAGCTGCAATACTTCTTTCTAAGTTTTTGAACGGAGAAGCCTCGATAGTGGAAACTGAGATATTGGACATTGACGAAGAAAAATATAGGAAAGGACTTTACGATGTAAGACTTTATGGTGTAGCTAAGACTATAACATACTCAACATATCTAACCCCAAGCAAAGAAGAAGTAAAGAGTGAAGAAAATGAGCTCGAAGAGATAGCTGATTATGTAATAGATAACATGAAAGATGATAAGTACTATATTTTTGGTAGTGGAAGTACAGTAAAATACATTCTTAAAAAACTGGGTTATGAGACAAATTTCTTATCTATAGACGTAACTTATGGAAAGAAACTTGTTCTGAGTTCTGCTAATTACTACGATTTATTAAATTTGACTGGGGAGTTAAATTTAATCTTAACCCCAATTGGTAAACAAGGATTTATCATAGGTCGAGGAAATCAAGAGATTGGTCCAGAATTGCTAAAAAAGATTAAGAAAGATAATATAATTGTAGTATCTACAAGAGAAAAATTAAATACAATAGATTGCATTAGAATTGATAGTGGAGACCCTGACATAGATAAAAAACTTCAAGGTGTATATAAAATCATTGTAGGATATAATGAATTTGTTGCAATGAAAACATGTAATAATACCAGGGCAGTAGCTAATGAGAATACCTAGGGAATAAGAAACCAACCATATTATATTTTTGTTCACCGTATATATTCTGATGAAAAAAGAAGATGCTGACATAGACATTACTGTTGCTGAGGAGAAACAGCTTAAGACTGGGCCTAGATCAAAATTAATGGATGCTATACTAGTTCTACTTCTTGCTAGGCCCTTAAGAACGTCAGAAATTGCTGTCAATTTAGGTCTAGAAACTAAATATGTTAGTAGCTATTTGAGTTATTGGAGGAAAAAAGGGTTAGTGTACCAAGAGGCAGGTAGATGGTACTTATCAAGACAAGGAGAGGACTTAGCTAAAGAGATACTAGAAGGGAAGAATAACTCGAAATTTGCAGAGTATCTTACTTTTGCAAAACAAATACTTAATGAAAATGTTAAGCAGACAATGAATAACAAAGAATCAACAAAACAAAACAAAGAAGGAAAAGAATTTTTGTCGTTTATTGGCGACTTAACAAGTACCAAAAACAAAAAACAACAAAAATCAGATTTAACGGAGTGTCTCTCACCTATACTAGAAAAGTTAGATGAGGAGGAGAAAGAATTACTTTCATTTTTGCTAAGCAAGTACAAACAGTGGGGTTCTACATACGTTTATTTGGATCAAATTCAAGAAGAATTTGGAGCTGAATTTGATTGGTTAATTAAAGTATTGAGGAAGCTTCAAACAAAAAGAATTGTTTACCTATATCACGATCCTAAGCTCGGTTTTAGAATAGGATTTACGCAAAAAGTAAAGGACATAATATCTAATTGTTAATATCTACTACTACTTTTCGGTTTGTTTTTAGTATCCTGACGTTATTTTAATTTACTTTATACAAACCGATTATTACTATTTACCTTGTTTAGTGACAGAGAGTAGTAGTAGTAATATATATTAGTATTTTGTATTAAGTTTAAACTAGGTGTAGTGTATTGTCTGAATCTACGAAGTCTTCCAAGATCTCAGAAGATGAGATGAATAAAGTGTTAGCAAAAGCTGAGAAAGAGGCAGAAAAGAAAGATCATAAGAAGCAGTGGATAGAAAAGATGATAAAAAGTGCAAAAACTTATTACAAGTTGTGTCCTTATTTTGATAAGAAGTCTTCTCAGTGTTTCTTAGCATTGGGTGAAAAATGTACAAGAGAAGGCAGATATGAAAATTGCCCTATATTCCTAGGTTATTTGGATCAAAAATATAATGAGATTACACAAAAGAAAAAATTACTTCCGATGGACTTTTTAGATCTAGCTCAAATGGTTTAGTGGGATCAGATAAGTGCCCAGGAAGAAAAAAAGTGAAGAGCAGCAACAAGGAGAAACTAGAACTCAGAAAAAGAAATCTACAAAGAAAGAAAAATATGTGGATCCCAATGAACTAATAGAAGAATATTTAGATGAGGTCATCAATTCATTAGGTTTAGCTTACTTGAACTTGGAAAGAGACGAATATAAGGAGTTAATAAAAGAGCCTTTTGCTGGTGCTGTAGGCCAAGTAAAGACTAAACCAAAAGTTAGGACAATTATAAACAGACTTCAAGCAAATAGAGACTCTCTTATGGAATTTATTGCAATGAAATTACTTAGAATAAAGGAAGTAAGTAAACTTACTGATGACCAATTGGAATTCGTTGTTTATAACGTCAAAACTGCAATTAAGGATCTGGCACCCACACTTTATGAAGAGTTGGTTAAAAGGAACAGAAACGATCTGATAGATTTCCTAAGAGCAACCTGGGCTAGATTTGGAATAAATTCTCCGATAGAGTGTCCTAAGTGTAAATTTAATGCAATTATGCCTGATTTTTCCTGTTATGTTTGCAAATATGTTATATCAATGAAACAACTTAAAGAGCAAATTCATATAATAGAATTACTTACTGAATATGCTAAAACTGATAAAGACGGTTTTAAGGAAATATTGTCTTCTGGTTATTTTTATTATTCATGGGAGGGTATTTCACCCCCCAGTAAAATGCCTAAAAATAATCCATTAGTTTTTGAGATCGTCCTTAATAAGGAGGAGAAAGAGAAGTTAAAATCCTCTTACAGCGTTGACAATAATCCCCCTCGTCAATGAAAGCATTACAATACTTACATTTTTTCTTTTCGAATAGTTTTATTGAGGTGTAAAATGTATGGAAAAGCTCATAATTATCATTCAGATAGGAATTAGCCCACGAATATATTTTGGCGAATGTTTCATCTTTCCAGTTCATTTTAATCTCTGCAAAACCTTTTAATTCTAAAACTGATGTAGAGAAGAAAGGTATAATAAATACTTTATCATTAAATGTAACTAGAGGAGAAGAGAAGCTCAAATAGTTTGAGTCTTTTACAGATATGCTATATATCATATATGATAATAGAAAATCAGAAGTAAATGGTAAAATTTTCTTCTTGGGAATTGTTGTACTTTCAATAATTAATTTCCATAGTATATCATTTATATTATTAGTATCACTAGTATCTATTTCAACTTCATTAACTTCTAATTTGCATTTATAGCATGCTTTTTCTATTATAAATTTCATTAAGTCTGCTATTGGTTTAAACTGATTGTCTGTAATTATAACCGCTTTATCATTAAAGTTTATTTGTTTAGTCTCATAAAGCTCTTTCCTTACCCTTTTTACAATTTCGTCTCTTGCACAATAGTCACAGAGTTTTCTTCCCCCTATTACTGTGATCGCTTCTCTCTTATTGCATCGCTGGCAAAGAGTCATTTGTATTCTACTAATTTTTCTTTTATCCTCTTAAATTGATCACATGAAAATATGACAGAAAAATTTATATATAAGCGATTCTAATGCAAAACCAGAAACGGTGGTTAATTATGGCAAATGCACCAGTTCTCTTACTAAAAGAGGGTACTCAAAGATCATCTGGGAAAGACGCGTTAAAGAACAACATTCTTGCAGCAGTTACTTTATCTGAGATGTTAAAGAGCAGTTTAGGTCCTAGAGGACTAGATAAAATGCTAATTGATAGTTTTGGAGACGTAACAATAACAAATGATGGTGCAACAATTGTAAAAGATATGGAAATTCAACATCCAGCAGCAAAGCTTCTCGTTGAAGCTGCAAAAGCACAGGATGCAGAGGTCGGAGATGGAACTACTTCAGCTGTAGTATTAGCAGGCCTTTTGCTAGATAAAGCTGATGATTTACTTGACCAAAACATTCATCCAACTATTATAATTGAAGGTTATAAGAAAGCTCTAAGCAAGTCACTAGAGCTAATTGACCAAATGGCTACTAAAATAGATGTTTCAAACTTAAACTCTCCTGCAACAAAGGATCAGTTAAAGAAAATTGTCTACACTACAATGTCAAGCAAATTTGTTGCTGGCGGAGAAGAGATGGACAAGATAATGAACATGGTAATTGATGCAGTTTCTATTGTAGCCGAACCCTTACCAGAGGGCGGATACAGTGTTCCTCTTGATCTAATAAAGATTGATAAGAAGAAAGGAGGAAGCATAGAAGATAGCATGTTAGTTCACGGTCTAGTACTCGATAAAGAAGTTGTTCACCCTGGAATGCCAAGAAGAGTTGAAAAAGCAAAGATTGCAGTATTAGATGCTGCACTTGAGGTAGAGAAACCTGAAATTTCAGCAAAAATAAGTATAACTAGTCCAGACCAAATAAAGGCATTCTTAGATGAAGAGTCAAAGTATCTAAAAGAAATGGTAGACAAACTTGCCTCAATTGGTGCAAACGTAGTCATATGCCAGAAAGGCATTGATGATATTGCACAGCACTTCTTAGCAAAGAAAGGAATACTTGCAGTAAGAAGAGTAAAGAGAAGTGACATTGAGAAGCTAGAGAAAGCATTAGGTGCAAGAATAATAAGTAGCATTAAAGATGCAACACCCGAAGATTTGGGTTATGCTGAGCTTGTAGAAGAAAGAAGAGTAGGAAATGATAAGATGGTATTCATTGAAGGGGCAAAGAATCCAAAGGCTGTAAACATCCTCTTGAGAGGCTCAAACGATATGGCATTAGATGAAGCTGAAAGAAGCATTAATGACGCATTACACGCATTAAGGAATGTGTTATTAAAGCCAATGATTGTTGCAGGTGGTGGTGCAGTAGAGACTGAGCTAGCATTAAGACTTAGAGAGTATGCTAGATCAGTAGGCGGAAAAGAGCAATTAGCAATAGAGAAGTTTGCAGAGGCATTAGAAGAGATCCCAATGATATTAGCTGAAACTGCTGGAATGGAGCCAATACAAACATTAATGGACTTGAGAGCTAAGCATGCTAAAGGATTAGTAAATGCTGGAATCAACGTAATGGATGCTAAGATTGCAGATGATATGTTAGCACTTAATGTATTAGAGCCAGTAAGAGTGAAATCTCAAGTATTAAAGAGTGCTGTTGAAGCAGCAACTGCAATATTAAAGATTGATGATTTAATATCTGCTGCTCCATTAAAGAGTGGTGCAGGAGGAAAAGGTGGAGAAAAGAAGGGAGAAGAAGGAGGAGAGTCTAGCACCCCATCATTAGAGTAATAATTTTTTATTTTTATTTAAACATCATTACTTGATTTCTTTCTTCTGACGAATCATATCCGTCAAGTTCATCAAGTATCTTTTTTGCTGCATCTTTTACTTTTTGGCTCGAATAACTATCATAAACTGTTTTAAGTAATTTTTTAGTTAAATCTACTCCAATTATGAAAAATAAGTTTGTAAAGTCTGGACTTAATAAGAAGTCTGCTAATTTCTCCGGGTTTCCACCATAAGAAGAGAACCCGTACTTAGATTCAGCTTTAGCGAGAAGTTTTTGAGCTTCATCTAATCGCCTCATATCTAGGCTTACGGGGGTTAATATCTTACTTACTACATGCCTTAGAAAATCTGGTTCGCTCAATTACTTCGCCTAAAATATAATTATTATGCTGGCATATAAAAGCTGTAATTTTAAGTCCTATGTTTCAAAAATATTTATAAGTATTGAACACTTGTTATAAGTTAGATAGTGAGGGTTTAAATAATGGCGTCCGTTAAGAAGAAGAAAAAAGCTGGAGAGAAAGAGGAGGACTCGAGTAATAAAATTGAGAACAAGCTCAAGGTATTATATTCTGATAAAGAAGTTGTTGTTATGACTGCTCCTAATGAAGAGGAATTAAAACAAATACTCCTAGATTTACTGAAAGAAAAACCTATGAATTTAAAAGAATTACATTCATATCTTTCTGGGATAGCTAGCGAAGATAAAATAAGGAAAGCTCTTTCTGATCTTGCAGAGAAAAATATGGTCACTATGCTAGAAGACGGTAGATACGCGAAGTTAGGTTAAATTTTTGAATGGGCAATCTCTCCATTGTGTTTCACATAGCCTTGCTTGTGACTCTGTTAATATTCTCCTTAAAACTTTACAATATGCTACTAATCCTTTTTCTGTCTTAATTAATTGAAAATAGGTACATTCGCTATCTAGTACTTTTTCCAAAATGTTTATTTTAGGGTAAAAATTGACTTCTTCACCTGTTTCTTCAGACGTCGTAAAGGTCTCTATGCCTTCCTTTTTTTCTTCTGAATCAACAAAGAATCTACAACTTTTAAAATCCTTAAAGCATCTATTTGGACTCGTTACCACATCGGACGGAGTATCAAGCATGGGGGAAGTACAATAACCAGATTTATAGTAAGGGCATACGTTACGTTTCTGCAACTTCTCTCACTATTACGTGTACTCCAAGTAAGTCATCATCCTCATTTTCGGTCGGTAATGTTACCTTATTAATAACTATCTGGTCTGCTTCTTTTATCTTCTCTAGCACTTCAGCCATTTTCTTATCGTCCATTTTTCTTTCTCCTTTTAAATCTTCTACTATTAATACTTCTGCTCTCTTCATAGTTTACCACTTGTCAAGGGAAAAAGATATAAAGATAGTGGCTTATGCTCTGTTGTGAATCCTATAAAAGAGGCTAAAGTTGAGTTTGCAAAGTTACTTTCTGATAGACTAGGTATAACAGAAGATAAAGTATATGAGAATATTGAATATCCTCCAAAGGAACAGATGGGAGATCTTTCATTACCTTTGCCAACTATTACAAAGGATAAGGAGAAGCTTAGCATTTCAGACTTCCCTTCTGGGAAACTTATAAAAGATATTAAGAAAACTGGCATATATGTTAATGCAATTTTAAATGAGAGAGAGTTATTCCTTCTTATTTTTTCAAACTTATCTGAAGATTATGGAATAGAAAAAATAGATTCTCCAAAGAGAATTGTAGTTGAGCACACTAGTGCAAATCCTATTCATCCACTACATGTAGGGCATTTAAGAAATGCAATACTTGGTGATACGATAGCAAGAATGTTAAGGGCTAGAGGACATCAAGTAAATACAAGGTTTTACGTTAATGATGCAGGTAGACAAGTAGCAATACTAACTTTAGGTTATACTTTACTTGGAGAACCAGAACCACCTAAAGATGTAAAAATTGATCAATGGATAGGTGCAATTTACGCAATTACTAACATTCTTATAGAAATAAATCAGTTAAAAAAAGAACTTCATCCAGAAAAGGAAGAAGAATATAGAGAAAAAATACAAAAACTGGACGAGTTAGTTTCTTTAGCTGGAAAACAGAGAGAAAAATACCCTGAAATTTTCGATAAACTTGCAGACGAGATAGTAAAAATCGAAGATGTAGAAGCTAAAATCCAAGATATCATAAGGAACTATGAAGGTAGGAGGGATGAGAGGATTGTTAATACTATCAGAAAATTAGTGAATTGGACACTAGAAGGTTTTAAGGAGAGTCTTAAAGCTCTTGATATAAGTTTTGATAATTTTGATTATGAAAGTGATCTTTTATGGAGTAAAAGAGTCGACAGTATACTTAAGTTAGCACTTTCTTCTGAGTTTGCGAAACAGCATAAAGGTACGTTAGCTTTATCATTAGATGTCAATCCGGAGGTCAGGGAGAAACTAAATATACCATTGGGCTTAGAGCTTCCGCCCTTAGTTCTTGTAAGATCAGATGGCACTTCTTTATACACAACTAGAGATATGGCATATACTTTGTTTAAGTTTGAAACTTTCTCTGCTGATAAAGTTATAAACGTTATAGCCGAACAGCAGTCAGTTCCTCAGATGCAATTAAGGGCTTCTCTCTATCTTTTAGGGTTCAAGAATATTGCAGAAAACTTAGTTCATTACTCTTACGGAATGGTCAACTTGCAAGGTATAAAAATGAGTGGTAGGCTAGGAAGATTTGTTTCATTGGACGAAATAATTGATGAAGTGAAAGAGGTTGCTGAGAATAAAATAAAGGAAAAAGGAGGAAATCTAAACACCTTAATGGATATAGTTAACTCTGCTATTAGATATGTTATCCTTTCTGTATCTGCAAACAAACCGGTTTCATTTAATATAAAGAACGTTGTAGATTTTGAACAAAATAGTGGACCCTATTTACAGTATACATACGCAAGGGCATATAACATATTAAGCAAGAGTACTGAGCCCCTTGACGTAAATAAGGTTGATTTCAATGATATTGTAGATGATAAAAGAAAGTTGTTATTGCTTATTGCAAAATTCCCTGAGATCTCATCAAAAGCCATAGATGAACTAAGGCCAGAAGATTTACTTGGTTTTCTAAGAAACACATCTGATACTTTTAATAGATGGTATAATTTTGAAAGGGTTTTACAAGAGCCAGATGAGGGTAAAAGAATGCTGAGGCTACATATAGTAAAAGGGGTAGAAAGAGTGCTATATAATGGTTTAAGCTTGGTTGGGATAAAACCATTGCAAAGAATGTGAAAATAGCGGACCCGCCGGGATTTGAACCCGGGATCGCTGGCTCCGCAGGCCAGCGCTCTATCCTGGCTGAGCTACGGGTCCACATAATATTCTTTACCTCGATAATTATAAAGTATACTAATCCTTGACAAAATATATTTTGGTATTACCAAGTTCTTTATATGGAGTGTTAATATATTTTTATGTTAAATCTTTAATGATAACAAATGCAAAAAGCTGATATTAGCATTCTCTCTCTATCGAAATTAAAGGTTCTTAAAAGAGGAGGTAAGGTCGAAGACTTTAAGGCTGATAAGATCCTTTCTAAATTAGGTTCTGTTCCAACAGAAGTAATTGATGGTATACTTAATGATGTATCGCAAAATGCTAAAGATAATGCTATTGACACAAGGACAATTGCGGATATAGTAGAAAGGAATCTAATTGAGAACTCTCTTGATCACCCCGAGCTAATGGATTTGGCTAAGAAGTACGTTTTGGCTAGAATATATAATCATGTTTATGGTAAAGGTAAGTGGAATTCCTTTGATGAAAGAGATCTTTTACTATCTTACAATGCGTTAAAAGTTCTTGAAGCAAGGTACTTGCTAAAAGACCCTAATACGCTTAGATACATAGAGACTCCACAGATGATGTTTAAGAGAGTAGCAAAGTTCTTATCATCAGTAGATCTCTCCTATGGCAAGTCTGAAAATGAAGTTAAACAGTTAGAGAATAATTTCTACAAAATAATGAGTGAATTAAAGTTTCTGCCAAATACACCAACACTAATGAATAGTGCAACTAGGCTTGGGATTCTATCAGCTTGTTTTGTGATTCCAGTTAGAGACTCTATGATCACTCCAACTGGAGAAGGAATATATGATGCTTTAAGGGCTATGGCAGTTGTTCATCAGCAGGGTGGTGGTACTGGTTTTGACTTCTCGGAGCTAAGACCTAAAGGTGATATTGTTGCTTCAACAGCTGGAGTAGCTTCCGGTCCCGTTTCCTTTATGAGAATATTCGATGTTTCCACTGATGTTGTTAAGCAGGGGGGGAAAAGAAGAGGAGCAAATATGGGTGTAATGCACGTATGGCATCCAGATATTGAAGATTTCATAAAAGCTAAGACTGGGCAACTAAAGGATACTCAATTACAGAACTTTAACATTTCTGTTGGTGCTTATGACTACTTCATGCAAGCTGTAGAGAGGAGTGACGTTGTACCTCTAGTAAACCCTAGAAAGACTAGAATTCCAGGTAAGGATTGGGAGTATTATATAACAAAAGCAAGAGATTATATTACAGAAGACTGGGTACAAGAAGTTATCCTTTCAGAGTTAGAGGAACATAATGGTGTAGTTTCACTAGATGAGAGTAAGATCATCACGGTAGATGAGGCTTTAGTAATTGCTGAGAAAGAAGGAGCAATTTCACAATGGGTTAATGCTAGAAAACTCTTTGACGAGATAATTAGAGGTGCTTGGGATAGCGGTGACCCTGGTTTACTTTTTATAGACACGATAAATAGAAGACATCCAACATGGTACTTAGGGAAGATTAACTCAACAAACCCATGTGGTGAAGAGCCACTATTGCCTTGGGAGAGCTGTAATTTAGGTTCAATTAACTTAGAAAAGTTTGTAATAGAGAAAGATGGTAAAGTACAGATTGATTGGGATGGTTTAGCAGAAACAATCAAATATGCCATCAGACTACTAGATAACGTAATTGATGCAAACCGCTATCCATTAAAACAAATTGAAGAAGCTACAAAGAGGACTAGAAAGACTGGTCTAGGTGTTATGGGTCTAGCAAGGATGTTGATCAAACTGGGAATAGCATATGACAGTATTGACGCTGCGTATTTATCTTATCAGTTGGCAAAGTTCATTTATTATCATGCATTCAAAGAGTCAATTGAGATTGCTAAAGAGAAAGGTTCATTCCCCGCTTATGACTCCAAACTGTACAAAGACATCTGGGAGAGTGCAAAGAGTTTTGATGAAATTTTGAATATAGTTGGAGCAAGTGAAAAACCATCTGACTATGTGAAAAAAATAACTTCTACTGTTGATAAACTAGATTTCGACAGACTAAAAGAGGATAGGATTAAATACGGATTAAGAAATGCTACTGTCGTTTCGGTGGCTCCAACTGGAACACTTTCAATCATTGCGGGTACTTCATCTTCTATTGAACCACTCTTTGCCCTTGCGTTTATCAGAAGCGTTGCTGTCGGTAAATTCATGGAGATTGACCCACTCTTCCTTGAGTATTTGAGGAAGTATGAGCTAGACAATCCAGAGGTTGTAAAGAAAATTGCTGAAACTGGTATGATAGGAGATAACCCATTCATGCCAAAGAGTATGAGAAAAGTCTTTAGGACTGCTCATGAAGTTGCACCAGAGTATCATTTATTACATCAAGCAGCATGGCAACAGTGGAACGATTCTGGTACATCAAAGACTATAAACTTGAGGAGCGAAGAGCCACCAGAGACTGTTGAAAAGGTGTATTTACTAGCTTGGAAGCTGGGCGTAAAAGGTGTAACTGTGTACAGAGATAAGTCTAAATCACAGCAAGTAATCTACTTTGGCATAAAGAAGGAAAGAGAAGAGGTAAAGAAAGAAGAGGAGAAGAAAGTTCAACAATTAGTCCCTTCATCATTTAGAATGCAACAAAAATTCGTAGAAGTTAGTGAGACATATTCTGGCGGATGTAAAACCTGTGAACTATGAGATTTTTAGCCTTTTTAGAACTAAAGGATAAGCTATAAGATTTTTATTCTTATTTTTTGATATTTCTATTGTAGTGCGTTTATATGCAATTGGTACTTCCTTGTGAATATTCAGTAAAAGAAATTTTACCAGCTATTAGGGCATTAGTGGCAGAAAAATTGGTACAGGAGAAGAATTTATCTATTTATAAAGCTGCTGATTTAATGGGATTAACCCCTGCTGCGGTAGAAAATTATTTAAAGAAAAGAAGAGGAACTGGAGTTAAAGAATTATTGAAAAATGATAAAGAATTCATGGATTTCTTAGATAGTTTCAGTAACAAGGTTGCTAGGAGGGAAGACTCTTCTTTATCTTCCTATTATTGTATTTTATGTACTGAAGGGAAAAAAGTCCTTAATAAAAATGGTTATAAACTATCGCATTGTATAGTAGAGAACAATCTAGCTACTTATAATCTTTCTCTTGAGGAATGATTCTAAAAGTTTTCTAATTTTTAATCTTATGAAAATTATTCCAAATCTTTTTATTGGTATCTTTATTCTATCGAATTCTGTATTTAACTTTTCACTCTCTGTTCCTTGGGGAGATAATATGTATGCCTCTTCTATTCTAGCAGCTAATATAATATTTGCAATAACTGGTACATTATTTAAATTAGCTAAACCTATAATTAAATTATTATTTTCATACTTAAAGAAAAACGGAATTATTTCGCTCGGATATATTTTATAAATAGAAATTGGAAATTGGATTTTACAGTCTAGTCTCTCTATTCTGTTTTTTAAGTTCCATGCCACTTCATATGGTTTTGCTTCCTTCCAAGAAGAAGTTCTTAGTAGTGCAACTTTACCTCTTGTGGACACACTTATTTTACCTAGTTCGTTTTTAATCTCTAATTTATTATCTCCAACCAACGTATAAGTTTCCTTTAGCGTTATACTAAAAAACTCCGACTTCCCTTCGTACTTTTTACTTTGAGAAATAAAAAATGGATTAAGGTATGTATAAATCGGATTAACATAACCAGTATCTAATATTAATTCATTTTCATAAAACTCCATTCCCTTTTCATTTCTAAGCCTTAATTTTTCATTTATTTCTCCGCTCTCCATTATTATCTTTTTATTTTCTTCAATATCCTCTCTAGGCCAAAAAGAAGGATTGAAGTAGCTCTCTCCTTCCTTACATGGAAGTAAGTCATAAATCATGTTTACTATACTTCTAGTGTTGATCTTCAAGTCCCATCCAATCGCAATGGGTTCATAAATAGGTGATAAAAAGTAAAGCAACTTATCGTTTTTTTCGCCTTTTGTTTCTACTTGCGATCCATCAGGACCTATAATAACTGAATTATAATTCCATGCTATTTCTTTAGGGTTGAGTAATGAGAGGAGTTGAGGTGCTTGATCCAAAGATAGTATTTTTTCGTCTTCTTTAAGTTCAATCTTATCTTCTTGCTTTATCGGGAAATCAGAGGCTACCTTTAGTAATAAATCATCAATTTTCATAAGCGGTCAGGCTCATCATCTTAAAATCCGACAAATGCCTTTTCTTCACCTATCTGTCTCGGGGGTAACTCTTCATCTTAAATATTTCTTTATTAACTCAACTACTTTTCTACTATCTACTCTTCCTCTCACTTTACTCATAACTTTACTCATAACTATATTAAATGCTTTATCTTTCTTAGTTTCAATATCTTTTTTATTTTGCTCAATCACTTCTATTATTATTTTTTCTAACTCCTCATCAGCTAGAGGTGAATACTCTTTTATAATTTCATTTAATGGTCTTTTACTGAGCCCTAGCTCAAGTAATATCTCTTGTACAGCATCTTTTGGAATTTTGTCTTCATAAACGTACCTTATTAGATCTTCTAAGACATCATCAGTTATAACAGATACATCTCCTCCTTTGCTCTTTACATATTTTACTGTAACCTCTAATGTTGATGCTATGAAAGTAGGGGAAACTTTAGGAGAATATTTATTTACAAGTTCGTCGAATAGATCTAATCTTAAACTATTCAGAATGAGGTTAGCTAAGTCCTTGCTTAATCCTAGCTGAAGTAGCTTTTTCATTTTTATTTCTGGCTCTTCTGGTTTGAATTTTTCAGCCAACGCTAATATTCTCTCGTCTATTCTTCTTGGAGGTATATCAGTCTCTGGGTACATTCTTGCAGAACCTGGTTGTGGTCTCATAAACTTAGTTGTTCCATCGTCCAATGCGGCTCTGGTTTCCTTTGGAACTCCATCAAATGCGTATAAAACTCTGTCAAGAATTGTTGTAGTAGCTAGGTCTAACTTCTCCTTAGGTCCGACTATCAGCACAAAAGCATCATTATCATTGATTTCTAAGATTTTCTTCACTTTTTCTACTTCTTCTTTTGTGATTCCATAGTTCGGCAATTCATCTGAATGGAACAGTCCTCCCAATCCAGCTAAAGATCTCACATAATCAGCTACTTCTGTCCCAAATCTTCTATTTGGCATTAATTGCCAGCCAAATATGCCTTTGAAACCTAAGATTTTAAGCCCGTATATATTGCCTCCTTTTTCTAGTTCTTTTTTTACTACTTTACTATTAGTATCTTTTAGTTCTTCTGTTAGATCAATGACTTTAAAAGAGTTTTTAACAGCGTCTTTATTAAGTCCTCTTTTTTCTAGTTCTTCTTTAATTTTTAATAACTCGTATTGTCTTTTGGCTTCATTCTTAATTATTTCTGGAATTAACTCTAGTAATTGAACTCCTTTTATTTCAGTTTTTACTCCACCTTGTATAGAGACATTTAAATCTTGTCTTATAGTCCCTATCCCTCTTTTTACTTTTCCAGTCAGTCTTAATAATTGTCCAATTTTGAGTGCTACTCTTTCAGCTTGTTCTGGAGTTCTTATATCTGGTGCAGTTGAGATTTCAACTAGAGGGATTCCTAGTCTGTCGAGTGTGTAAATTGTCTCACTTGGTGTATCAACAATTTTTCTCGACGCATCTTCTTCTAAGGCAAGTGTTTGTATCCCTATTTTTTGTCCATTATCGTCTATATAACCTCCCATACTTATAATAGCTGTTCTCTGGAAACCAGCGGTGTTAGAACCATCTATTACAATTTTTCTCATTACGTATACTTCGTCTACTAAGGTAGAGTGTAATGCTAAAGATATCGCTGTAGCAATTCCTAAGGCTTCATTATCAATTATGTGTGGAGGTTCTTCATCACATTCTACTAGACACGAGTTCTGTGAAACTCTATAGACATATTTTTTACCTTTTTGCCACTCAAAAAGCGCTGCTATATCAACTTCTCCTAGTTCACTAAATGAGGGTCTAAGGTATCTTTCTAGTTGTGTATGATATTCTTCAGTTAGAATTGTTGGACAATTGCAGAATAATTTACGCTGTGTATTTAACTGTTGGTGAATTTCGAGACCAACTTTTAACCCTAATTTACTGTAGTCTAATTCTGTCATGGAACCACCTGGGGAAGTATTCTGGTATGTGTCTATAGTTAATTTCTCCTGCAAAATTAGTCAGCATTAAATCTCTTATTTTATCTAAATCAGTTTCGTGTGCAAGCACCCACATAAGTTTTACAAGCGCAGTTTCCGGAAGTATGTCCTCTAATGGAGTAACCCCAGCGTCTTGTAATAATCTTCCAGTAGTATAAACGTTCATGTTTACTCTACCAAATAAGCATTGTGAAGTCATTCCTATAAATATACCATCTTTAGTAGCTTTTTTGAATGCCTCAAAGAAGTCTGAGGATGTATGACCTAAACCAGTACCTTCAATTATTATACCTTTAATTCCAGCAGAAGTTAAATAATCAATTATATCTGGTTTTAATCCAGGATAATATTTTAACAAAAATACTCTATCGTCAAATTTAGCGTCTAATTCGTTGTGATCTTTCCTACTTTGATAATCATCCCTAATCATTTTAAGTTCTTTTTCTCTCCAGAACACCTTAGCTAGAGGTATATCATTGATTGATTGGAAAGCATCTCTCCTACTAGTATGCATTTTTCTAACTTTTACTCCTCTGTGTACTAGCGTATAAGTATCAGAACTTTCTCCATGCATATTTACGACTACTTCAGCGAAAGGAGCATTTTTTGCAACTAATATTGATGAGTAAAGATTTATTGGTGAGTCGCTACTTGGTCTATCACTGCTTCTTTGAGATCCAACGAAGACTATTGGACCCGTGATTGATTTGAATGAGAAAGCTAATGCAGATGCTGTATATGCCATCGTGTCTGTACCGTGAGCAACAACAACTCCTAAGTTTCCTTCATCTAATGCTTTCTTTGCACTTTCAGCTATCTTAATCCAATATTCTGGTTTCATATTTTCGCTTAGAATAGAAAATAGAATTTCTGCATCTATTTTTGCAATCTCCTTAATTTCTGGCATGAAATTTATTATTTCTTCTGTTGTTAGGGCTGGTCTTACAGCACCAGTATCATATTCTATTTTGCTTACTATTGTTCCGCCAGTACTAATTATCTTAACTTCACTTTTCTCTATACTTTCGCTTTTTGAAACTTCTGAGGATTTAGTAGGAGTTTTCTTCTCTAATACTTTAAAATTAGAGATCCCATTTATGGAAAATCCAACGTTATATCCATTATCAAGCTTTACTAATATAATATCATCTGTTTTAGAATAACTTGGCATTAATACTCCTTTTATAACCAAGTTATTCTTCTGAAATTCTATAACATCTCCAATATCAACATTATAAGTAGATAAAAAGTCTAATGCCTTTCCTTTATAGCCTTCTAGCATAAAATAAAAGAGATAAAAACAGATAAAAACATTTATCTAGCAGCTGCACGCCTTGATTGTTTTGCTTTTACAACTCTTTTTTCATATTCTATTCTATTCCTTACTCTTGGAACTTCTTTATGCTTTTCTTTTTTAGGCATTTTTGGTGTTGCATTTCTTACTTTTCCAGCTTTTGTGAGCGATCCGTGGGATGGCATGTTACTAAATAATATACGAAGAAAAATTTAAACTTAAATGCTAATAGTTGATTTGATTACTGATGAAAGTATATATCGTTGAACATGCAATAGGCTCATTTGCCTATGATGAGCAGGGAAAGTTGGTAGATTATGTGCTAAGTAGCAAAGATCTAGGCAAAGTTGTTGAGGCATTAATTGAAAATGAAGAAGGAGCCCCTTTGCCTACTGCTGTAGAGTTAATACAGAAATTAAAACCAAGTGAAGTTGTAGTAGAAAATGAAGCTGAAATCCCAAGTTTACAACAATTAGGGGTCAAAGCAACTTATGAAATACATAATTTAGGGAGCAAAATATTCAGACAATCGTTACCTAAAGTTGCTTTGGAGACTAAGTTTTCTTCTTCTGAAAGCGAATTGTATTCATTTCTATATGACGTTTCTTTTGAATACACTAGAAGAAAACTAAGAAGCGCAGCAAGTAAAAGGGACTTATTAGCAATTCAAGCTATTAGAGCTATAGATGATATTGATAAGACTATTAATCTCTTCTCAGAAAGATTAAGAGAATGGTACAGTATACATTTCCCAGAACTTGACAAGTTAATTGAAGATCATCAGATGTATTCTTCCATAGTATCAAAATTCGGTTATAGAGATGAGATAAGTGATGAAGGACTTAATGAACTCGGTGTAAGTAAAGACTTTGCTATAAAGATTTTGGATGCTGCAAAGAAAAGTATTGGTGCAGATATATCGGATGTTGATATTAAAGCAATAAGAATGTTAAGCGATACGATTCTAGATCTTTATAAGATTAGAGCAGATTTGACAGATTATATAGAATCAGTTATGAGAGAGGTAGCTCCTAACATTACAGCGCTAGTAGGCCCAACACTTGGAGCAAGACTTCTGAGCATTGCAGGAAGTTTAGAAGACTTAGCTAAAATGCCTGCTAGCACAATTCAAGTTTTAGGTGCAGAGAAAGCGTTATTTAGGGCTTTGAGAAAAGGAGGAAGACCACCAAAACATGGTGTTATATTCCAATACCCTGCAATTCATAGTTCGCCAAGATGGCAAAGAGGTAAAATTGCTAGAGCTTTAGCTGCTAAGTTGGCAATAGCGGCAAGAGTGGATGCATTCAGTGGAAGATTTATAGGAGATAAGCTAAATGAAGAGTTAAAGAAAAGAATTGAAGAGATCAAGACTAAATATGCTCAGCCCCCACCCAGAAAGGCTCCTGAACAAAAACCAAGAGAAGAAAAGAGAGAGGGAGGAAAAGGTAAAAAAGGAGGAAAAGGTAAAAGAAAAGGTAGGAGATGAAAATTATGTCAGAATTAGTTAAGTTATCAAAAACTGAGTTTGAGAACATTTTCCAATGCGAATTTAATGACGGAACTACAAGACTTTGCACTAAGAATTTAGCACCTGGCTATAATGTATATGGGGAGAGACTTATTAAAGTAGAAGGGGTAGAATATAGGGAATGGAATGCCTTTAGAAGTAAGCTTGGTGGTGCAATTCTTAAAGGATTAAAGCAAAATCCTATAACTAAAGGTACTAAAGTACTTTATTTAGGTGCAGCATCTGGTACTACTCCAAGTCATATCTCTGATATTGTCGAACTTGAAGGAAAAGTATATGGAGTTGAATTCTCTCCCAGAGTTGTTAGGGAGCTATTACTTGTTGCCCAACATAGACCTAATCTTTTCCCAATTGTTGCAGATGCAAGATTCCCCCAGCATTATAGAACATTGATAGAAGACGTCGATGTAGTATATGTTGACATAGCACAACCAAATGAAACCGAAATCGCATTATATAACTCAAGGTACTTCTTGAAAGAAGGAGGTTATATGATGATGGCCATAAAAGCTAGAAGCATAGATGTTACGAAAGAACCTACAGAGATATATGAAGCAGAAGTAAATAAGTTGAAAGAAGCTAACTTTGATGTAATTCAAGTAATTCAGCTAGATCCTTATGATAAAGATCATGCTATGGTGTTAGGAAAATATAAGGGAAAATGAATGATAGATAAAATATTTGAAATTGGTTTAAAGAATTTTTTAAGTTTTTATCCTCAAGAATTTGTAACCATTAGAGAAGCATTAGATGGTAAATTGGAAATTAAATTAAATGGAGGTTTTACACAAGAGCTTAATAAAGAAGAGATAAATAAACTCTCTCACACAATTCCAATCTATTTGTGGTCACTGGTTAAAGTTCCTTTTGTTATTGTAAAGACTTTGACTCCAGGCGAATATTTAGTAAATGGTAGTGATTGGGAAAAGAAAGCGTTGTCTATAATACTTAACAAGGATATTAGCTTAGGATTGCGTGTTGGTGATGTTGAAAAATTAATAAAAGAGTATAAATCTTTAATAATTATAACATTAAGCCCTATGAATATGGGAAATGAGGCGAATGAGTATGGATACTATTGATAGAGTTGCTGAGTTATTAGTAAAGAGATCTTTGGAATATTCTATGATTAACTACCCCGATAAAAGGGAAAAGTCTATCGATTTAATAGCTATAAATAATAATAATAGAATAGTAGTAAAAATTCTAAGGAGTAAAAAAGTCGCAAAAATCAAGTCCGATCTTCAGAACGTAGCAAAAATTGGTATTGGTATTCCTATAATGATAGATGATACCACAGAACAAGAAGTAATAAATGATAAAGGTAACGTTTTCGAAATGAATATAAACACTTTTGAGAAAATCCTAGACGGTGAAAAAGTCTTTCTTTACAAGACCAGAGGAGGAATTTTTGTTAAGATTAACTCAAAAGAACTAAAAAAGAGAAGAGAAGAAATGGGCTTAAGTTTGGGTGAAATTGCACAAACTTTGGGTGTCTCTAGAATATCAATTTATGAATATGAAAAAGAAGACTCTTATGTCTCTATAGATATTGCAGAAAAACTAGTTGAAATTTTCGGAGAAGATATTTTAGGAGATATTCTTAATAATTTTAGAATAAATGAGATAAATTCGGAAGCCGAGAATTCATCAAGTTCAACAACTCAAGGTAAAATAATTAGCAAACTTTCAGAAAAAGGTTTTAGAATCGCTAGTATGAATTTTACTGCAGTCGATATAATAGCGTCAAAGGAGGAAAAAAAGATGTTCTTTTCTATAGAAACGGAAAACCCTTCAAAGTCCTTGATCAAATTTAATGAGGCTAAAAAAATTAGTGAAAAAATGAATTCTGAACTAATAATTGTTGTTAAGGATAATAAAAATAAAAAAACATATGAAAAAGAGGACTTTAATACTATAGTTGAAAACGAAATTATGAACTATGAATTTGATTGAAGTCAAAGAGGGCAAAGCATCAATACTTGTTCCGAATCCGAAAGATTATGAAAAAAATGGTAAATTTGATCCTAGTTGGGCTCCTGTATTTTACAATCCTAGAATGAAATTAAATAGAGATTTAAGTGTACTACTTTTGAGTCACATAAAACCCAAAAGTGTTGTTGATGCACTTTCAGCATCTGGAATTAGAGGCATTAGATATTATGTAGAGATTGGTAATATAGATAAGCTTATATTAAATGATAAAAATCCTATAGCTGTAAAACTAATAAATGAAAATATAAAAAGAAATAATGTAGTAGCGGAAGTAACTAATAGGGATGCAAACTCTCTTCTATATGAAGTAAAAACAGAATACGTAGATATAGACCCTTTTGGCTCTCCGGCTCCTTTTATTTTATCATCAATAAATACAGTAATAAGTAAAGGCTACGTAGCTTTTACTGCAACAGATTTATCAGCTTTGGAGTGCTCTTCTAAGTTTTCAGCAAGAAGAAAGTATGATTTAATCTGTGAAAGGTTATCATTTTCGAAGGAGCTTGGAATTAGAGGACTTATAGCTAAAGTTATAAGAGAGGCTTCCATCATTGAAAAAGCTGTTTATCCAATTTTTTCTCTCTATCACGATTATTATTACAGGGTATTATTTAGAGTAGAAAACGGTGCAAAGAAAGCAGACGAGTTATTGAAAAAACAAAAATATTATTATGAATGCCCTAATTGCGGTTTTAGAGAGATAGATGATGAATTAGGAAAAAAGAAATGTCCTAGATGCAAAAGTGATATGAGAGTTTATGGTCCTGCATGGAGTGGAGAGCTATGGGATAAAGATTTTCTGATGAAGATAAGGGATAATATGAAAAATTTTGATTACTTAGAAAATTATGTAATATTGGAAAAACTCTTAGATACTATATATGAAGAATCTAAATATAAAACTCCTTATTACAGATTAGATTTTATAGCGTCAAAAATTAAGAGTAATATACCTAAAAAAGAAAACTTAATAAAGTGCCTTAATGACGCATCTATTACTCATTTCGATTATAGAGCTATAAAAAGTGATAAAGAAATAGATGAGTTAACTTTGTGTATTAAAAAATCAACTAGCTAATTTGGTATTGGAGAGGAGATATTTAGATAATTGAGGACATGTTGACGGAGATATATAACTTCCATTACCACACTTTTTAAGATTCTTGCATGTATAACATGGAATCTCTATAATTGAGGAGAGAGAGACATAGATGTCTATCCCGTCATCATCTATTGCAAATAATTTTATTATGCTCTTACCATTCTCTTTTACAGATCTTTTGATTACTCTCTTCTTTTCAATAAGTTTTTTAATTATAAGGCTAGCCTCTTTTGTAGAGAGGCCAAGTTCTTTGATAAGATCTTTCTGAGGTAATCCATTATCTCCAGTTTCTTTTATCTTTTGAAAAGCTAGTTCCTCGTATGATGATGTAGATGTTTCCATATAATCACCGTGTTGGCTATATTTATATATTGTAAAACTTGCTTATTTACTTTATTGTCTTTTAAAGTTTTACCTCTATGTCGAAATTTGATATAATCTCCTTATATCTGTTCCTTATAGTAACTTCAGTTATATTTAGCGTATTAGCAATATCTTTTTGTGTTTTCTTTACATCCATAAGTGTACTAACTAAATAAACACTTGCTGCGGCTAATGCGGTATAACCTTTTCCGCTAGTTAATCCATGTTTATGCATTATACTTAGAAGTTCTGAAGCTTTGGTAGAAACATAAGGTGGTAAGTTTAATTTTTCTACAATCTTTGGTATATATTCTGTAGGCTTTATATTAGGCTTGAATTCTAGTGAACTTTTAGCTACTTTCTGTACTCTATCTAAGGCTTTCCATAAATCGCTTGATGTGATACCATAATTATTCTTTATTTCTTGTAACGATTTAGGTATTTTGTTTACTTGACAAGAATAATATAGTACTGCGGCTATTAGAACGTACATATCTATTCTTTTTGCTTTCCCCTCTTCGATTATTCTTCTTACTAGTAATGACGCGGTCTCTTTTACATATTCAGGTAGGTTTAACTTTGCTGCTTCATTATTCAGAACGGACAAATATGTAACTAGTTTTCTATCCTTCGCAGACACTCTTAGTTTATTCTGAATTATCCTTAGCCTTTGTATTTTAGCCTTATCTTTCGCTCTAGAGTAACCTATTCTTGTAGTTAGTCCCCAGTCATGAACTTTCGCAGTCATCGGAGATCCTGTTCTTTCTCTTTCTAATCTGTCTTCTTCTGTGTAAGCTCTCCATTCTGGTCCTTGATCAATTACATAATCATCTAATACATAACCACAACTTGTGCAAATATATGAACCTCTTGAAGCATCGAAAGTTATACTATCGTTACCGCAATTAGGGCATTTCATCTTTTTCCACCTCTTTTTTCTCTAAACTGAACGTATAGTTTTCCTTCTGGCTTTTTGTTAGTTAAAGGTAGAACTAGTACATATGGTTCTTCAGTATTTCCTATAATTTCAAGTATTTTACCTACTTTATTACCTTTCCCATCCACCAAGATTTTATTACTATACTCTTGGGATGCATAATCCACTTTGGGATTTCCTTTTAATAACCATTTATCATTTAACGTATCTTTATAATACTCTCCTATTTCAACAAGTTTAATTTTTGTCACAAGAATACTATCGTAGTTATTATATTAGATACTATTTATAATAATACTCTAGTAAAAGAAGATGAGGTATTATTAAGCTTAGGATTAAGATTATTGGATTAAAAGCTTAAATTCGAAAGTAGAAATAACTATAATAACTTTGGATAATAGTGATATTCAGATGAGCGACTCAATTGAATCTGAAGAGGAGATTCAACAAAAATTATCCAAGGCTTCTGAAGAATTAAGAAAGTTAAGGGAACAAAGAGAAAAAGTAATAGAAGATATAAGAAAACTTAAGGATAAAAAAATAGAAAAAATAACCAAGCTTGGAGAGATAAGAACTCAATTACAACAGTTAAGAGAGGAGTTAAAGGCTAAAAGCGAGGAAATTAAACAGCTTTCTACTCAAAGACAGAGCCTGCTCCAAGTAATTAATGAACTTAAAAAAGAATTCGAACAAGTTAAAAACGTTGATAAAGTAAAAGAAAAACTAGACCCATCACAAATTTTAAGAAAAATTGAACAATTAGAATGGAAACTCCAAACATCTAGTTTGCCACTAGATGAGGAAAAGAAAATTATACTTAGAATAGCTAACCTTGAGAAAAAACTAGAAGTAGCAAAGAAATTGGCTCAAATAAAAGAGAAAACTAATGAGAGCAGAGCTGAATTATTGGCAAAAAGGGTTGAATTATCTACCATTAGACAGCGTATAGTTGAATTAAGAAATCAAATAAGTGAAAAAATAAAAATATATCAACAATTAAAGAGTCAAAGAGATGCTATAGTGAAAGAAATAGAAGCACTTAATAATCAACTTAATGAACTTGCGAACAAAAATAATGATCTTAAAAATAAAATTAACGCAAAAAAAGAGGAGTTAAAGAAATATAGAGAAGATCTCAATAAAATAAGAGAAACACTGAAATCTAGGAATGTTAATGAGGTATATGAACAACAGCTGAAGAATATGGATAAAGAAGTAATAGAGAGTAAGCGTAAGAAGGCTGAAGAGAAGCTAAAGAATAACAAGAGGTTAACTTTTGATGAACTTTTAATACTGTACTACAATGATAAAGATAATAATGAGCAAGATTCTGGTAATATACGTTGATATTGACGATGACTTAGGTAGAATAGGACTTACAACTCCTATAATAGGGGAAGAGGGCGTCGAAAAAGCGATAAATGTAGCTTCAGAGTCAATTCCTACAGATTCAGATTTTAACACAATGGTAGTGGCTTACAATATTTTCAAAAAATTAAAAAAAGATAACATGGATGTAGAGATCGCATTTATTTCTGGCTCAGATAAAAATAATGTGGAAAGTCAAATAGATTTTTCAAGAAAATTAGATGAAGCAATAAACGCTACAAAAGCGGAAGAAGCAATAATAGTTTATGATAGCCCAGAAGATGCAAAAGCAATCCCTATAATTCAGTCTAAGTTAAAAGTTATTGGTATAGAGAGAGTATTGGTAGAGCAGTATAGAGGAATAGAGGAGACTTATGTATTATTAGGTAAATACATCAAGAAAGCCGTCTCTGAACCTAGATTTGCTAGGTTTTTTTTAGGTGTTCCGGGATTAATTTTAGTCGTAGTAGGAATATTTTCCTTGCTTAATTTAACGGCCTATGCAACTCCATCGATACTAATAATCATTGGCATAGCATTATTAGGAAGAGGACTTAGAATAGACGAATATATTGAACAGTGGTGGGAAAATTCAACTATTATGGTTATTGCTGCAATAATATCGATAATATCTACTATAATAGGCATAATAGAAGGTTATTATGTAGCTGTATCTATAAAAGACCTTTCCTCATCTTCGTCTTTTATAGAAATTCTGAACACAATACTTCCTTTTGTTACATTTGCTATAGTAGTTTTATTTGGAGCTAAGGCAATAAGCAAAATTACGAATAGAGATATAAGGGTCTGGCATGATGTATTTAGAATAATTTCGGTTATAATGATATATTTAATGATATTATTAATACCTAAAAATTTAGAAAGTCAAACTATACTTCAAACAATAATTCTTCTTTCAATAACGACTATAGGGTTAGTTTCATTATATGTAGCATTCTCTATGATTGAAAAACATTTGAAATAAAATTATCTTGGTAATTTATCTCTTATCTCTATTGGTAGATCTTCTTTTTTAACAATTTTTGCTTTTCTACTTGCTCTAGTTACTATTTTATTCAAGAGCACGTAGGCATTTACATCATTGCTTTTTTCAGCTTTTTCATATGATTTTATATATCTTATTTTAGCAAATTTGTTTTTGTCTAATTGCACGTAAATATATTTATCGTGTTTTAGTGTCATGCGTAACATCTACATTTAGTTGCTTAAAACTCTAACTCTTCTTCTTCAAACGGTTTTACGCACTCTAATTCAACTAATTTATCGAAGATTTTCTTAACGGCTTTATGTACTTCTTCTTCTCTCTTAGCCCCAGTAATAACCATTTTCCCGCTACTAAAGATCAATAAAACGACTCTTGGATCATCCATTCTATATATTAAGCCAGGGAATTGTTCCGGTTCATACATATTATTTTCTAATAGAAAAGCAGCTTTATCTAAGTTAACAATTACGTGTAAATTAGCCGATGCAACTATATTTTGTATCTGTATTTTTGGTTTTCCAGTAAGATTCATACCATATTTCTTTAGAGTTTTTATAATTCTTTTAACTGCTTTAATTAATTCATCAGTGCTCTTAGCCCCAGTAACCACCATTTTTCCGGATTTAAATATAAGTGAAGTTACCTTTGGTGCCTCTAGTCTAAATATTAAGCCAGGGAATTGATCTGGATCATACTCAACGTTTGGCACGCTTCTTTCCATAGCGTATAAATCTAATGATTGATCTAGAGTAACAGTAGCTACGATATTTTCTATGTTTACTACTCCCTTGTACGGTATTTCTGATATATTAGGTCACCTGCAAAATAGTTTATAAATACACATTTATAAATTGCTATTTAAAGCATGATGTCTTTTAAAAGATACAATTCAGGGAATTCCATTATGCCCTCTTTTTCAATTATAACGAATGGTTTTGATTTTTCTAGAACTGAAAATTCCCTCATTAATGGTGACATATAATTAGAATGGTTTAGTGAAATATCGTTACCTGCTTGATATATTCCTATGGCTGGCAATATAAGTACTTTAGAATTATTTTTTAGGGGTGTTATCAGAAAGCACGGCATCTTTCGTAAAAAACCTAGTTTGTCTCTTAATCCTAGCCTAGGATGTTCATGTCCTATTATGTATATTTTGTTTTCTTCTACTTGTATGTTGGTATGACCGTGAAATATAACAAGGTTTTCAATAGACAAGGAATCCACAAGTTTTATATTATCGAACTTTTCCGTTAATAGTGAAATATAGTTGTCATGATTTCCTTTTATAACAATTACTTCTATACCTTTCTCTTTTAATTCTTGGAAAATATCTGTTAATTCTGTCTTCTCTTGCTTAGTTAATTTGCTAAAAGAATGTTTTAGATCCCCATTTATTATTATCTTATTTGTTTTAAAAGTATCAATAGATCTATTAATAATATTAATAAATCTTTTCTTTTGAATTTTAGGAATGAATATTCCTTTTGATGCCATTTCTTCTTCATAACCTATGTGAACGTCTGATAATACTATAGAATTAAGTCTTTTTATATAAACCACTGGAAGGTCTTCATCAATGTAAATGTCATCAATTAAGCTTATCATTACCCTTTTATTTGATTTAATACTAATAAATTTCAGTTCGAATACATGTCGGTACTTAAACTTATAGGTTTAGGTCTCTCAAAAAAGTTAATAACGGAAAAAGCTATAGAAGAGATAAGGTCTTGTGATATAGTATTCTTTGAAACTTATACGTCTCTATCTTGTGATATTACGGAAGAAGTCATTAGAAATTTTAATAGTAATGTTAAAGTTGTGGACAGAGGTTTTATAGAAAATAATACAAGAGAAATTTTAAAAATTCTAGGTGAAAAAAAGAGTGTATGCATATTGACCATTGGGGATCCTATGATAGCCACAACTCATGTTAGTTTAGTTGTCGAAGCTAAAAACAAAGGTTATTCGACTTTCATTCTCCCAGGTGTTTCTGTTCATTGTTATATGATTTCTAAGTCTATGCTTTCCTCCTATAAATTTGGTAAATCGGTCACTATAGTTTATCCAAGTGGTAATAAGATAGATACAACTCCTTACAATGTTATATATGAAAACTTCTCCAGAGGGCTACATACCATGCTATACCTTGATTTGAGAGAAAAAAAAGCAATGTCTGCTAATGAAGCAATAAAAATACTATTAGAAATGGAAAAAATAGAAAATAAAGAACTAATTAGAAATGATAGAATAGTTATTATAGGTCAAAGACTAGGTTGTGAAGACGAAGAGGTAATTGCTTTAACGGTTGACCAAGCACTTAATTATAAATTTAAGGACCCACCCCATATTATTGTATTTCCTACAGATAAACTACACTTTATGGAGGTTGATGCTATAAAATGTCTGATGAAATAAGGCAGAGAGCGGAAAAATATATAAAAGGCATGGAAGAAAGGCTACAAAAAATCCCCGGCACAATCTATGATAAATATAGAAAAGTATTAGATTTAGCTAAGCAATATACAGAGGATGCAAAATATTATTTAAATAAAGGAGATGATGAAACAGCTCTTGTTGATGTTGTGTACGCGGAAGGTCTTTTAGACTCAGTTATATTCAATGAAAATCTAGATATTGAATCTGAAATATCTAAAAAAGTCTTTGTGGGAGGCACTTTTGATATAATTCATCCGGGGCATATTGAATTTCTGAAAGAAGCCTCGATGTATGGAAGAGTTTATGTTTCTGTAGCTAGAGATAAGAATTCAGAAAAAGTCAAGGGGAGAAAACCAATAAACGATGAAATGCAAAGATTAGAAGTCGTCAAAAGTATACGATATGTATATGAAGCGTTTTTAGGAGATGAAAATGATTTTCTAAAAAGTGTTGAAAGAGTTAAACCTGATATCCTATTCTTAGGCCCCGATCAACATGTCGACATAGAAAAATTAAAAGAAGAGTTAAAGAAAAGAGGACTTGATAGCATAGAGATTATAAGGATGAAGGAAAGAATAAACAAATGGGTTCATCCAAGTACATCATCTGTAATTCAAGAAATAGTAAAAAGATATTGTAATCAAAGGTAGACTTCTATTGAAATTTCGTCACCATCTTTGAGGCTTAACCTTTCTCTTAAATAATACGGAGATATTATTTCTATTACACTCTTAGGATGGGTAGTTCTTGCTGGGATTACAATTGCTGCTGGAGATAAAGAATTAATAGATGAAGGAAATGCTTTTACACTTCCTAGAACTCTATTTGGCTCCTTGTGTTCTGGGATTACTATACCTTTAGCTACATCAAGAATTAATCTATTTTCTAATGATATCCTATCATAGATTACAAGGTTTAATGTTCCGGCATAAGGTTCAAACCCTAGATATTTCTTAAAAGATTCCATGTAATATGGTAATGATAAGAATATTCTACCTTCTCCTAGCCCACTTGTAACTTTTCCTTTGATATGCAATGTTCTTGTCCTTAAGATTAACTGTAGCATGTCTTCTATACAACTCTTTAGTTCTTCTTCTCCCTTATCTGTGAGTTTAATATATTCCCCTTCTTTAGTAAGTATTCTTTGAATTATTCCATCTTCCTCTAGTTCTTTTAGTTTTCTTGATATAGTTTGTTGTGATAGTCCAGTCTCTTTTGAAATCTCTGTTTGTGTTATTACTTTATCTGTATTTAATAGTTTAAATAATTTACATGCAAATAAGGTCTCTTTTCAAATTCCACCCTCCTCTGTACATCCTAGTTCCGCTTCCTTATATTCTCCATTTATGTCATCATCAATATCTTTAGTTCTCCAGTCCCATTTATCATTCCATGCTTTTCCAATTTGTATTGGTTTATCTAATTTACTTAGCAATACTATTCTACTTGGCACATGCTCTGAAATAATATTGTAACCGGTATATTCTGATAACTTCTTTGAAAATTCTCTAATTTCGGAATGTCTAGGCATAGCATCCTTACTTAATCTATAAGTTGAAGGACCTACATGCATATACGCTTTAACTTCTATGTAGGTTGGTTGCGCTATTTCCATAAGTTTTGCGAATTCTTTTGCATCATCATCGCTCATATTGAATCCTTTTATCATTGTCATCCTTATTACTGTAGGAGAACTAAAACTTGGTAGCATCTCTAGCGTTTTCATCACTAAATTCCAAGAGTTAGCAACTATAGGTCTGTTAATTATCTTGTGTTTTATCTCATTTGGTGCTTGTAGAGATACAAATAGTTGTGTAGGTTCTTCATCTAAGCTTGCTAAGATATCAGGTCTTACTCCGCTAGTTACTAAAAACGTAGTTAAACCCCTTTTGTGATACTCTTTTATCAACTCGCCAAGTTTATCATATAATGTTGGCTCTCCAGTAAGGCTTATTGCAACGTGTTTTGGAATTGTTGCCTCTTTAGCTTTTTCCTTATCAACTCCTTCTCTTCCAAAGTACCCGGATACCGCTCTTTTGTGTTCTTCTATACTTTTTTCCGCTATAAGATCTGGGTCGTCTTCTACTGGCATCTTAGTTTCATCCCATTCAACGCCTATGTCTTCAGGTTCTAATCTCCAACAATGCACGCATCTAAACCAACACCAAGCCGCTGTTGGTGACATTTGCACACATCTGTGACTCTCTATTCCGTAAAATTTTCCTTTATAACAATATCTACCAGAAGTTAACGCCTCATGAGTCCAATGGCATTTTTTGTATACACTATGACTACCAACTATGTGATATTTTTCTTTTTCTAGCTCTTTCATTATTAAACTTAAAGTATCAATTCTAAGATTACTTACCATCAATAAAACTTTTCGTATCGGATTAAAAATTTTAGCTTATATTAGCTGTTAGGTCATACAAGTTTAATACTTTTTCTATCTTACTAGATAATGCCATTAGATAATAATCCGAAAGATATTTACCCATTATTTGTAAACCTACTGGTAAATTATTATAAAACCCTGCAGGTTGTGAAAGGGCTGGTATACCAGCTAAATTAGCTATAACAGTATTCAAGTCCATCGCATACATCTTTATCGGGTCATCTATTACTTCGCCGATTTTTGGTGGTAGTATAGGCATAGTAGGTGATACTATAGCATCATATTTAGTTAATAGATTATCGAGGTTATCTCTTATTAGTCTTCTGACTTTTAATGCCTTAATATAGAATTCTTCATAATAACCTGCACTTAATATAAAGCTACCAAGTAGTATTCTTCTCTTTACTTCTATACCAAAACCTTCTTCTCTGTTTTTAGCAAAAGTTTCCTTCCAGTTCCCTTCACCATATTTACTGTAACCATATCTAACTCCATCAAATCTAGCTAAGTTAGAACTCGCTTCAGACATAGCAATTATGTAATATGCAGGTAAAGCGTAATCAACATAACCTAATTTTGTCTCTTCGATTTCTACCCCTTCAGAACTGAGCTTATTTAATGCGTTATTGAATACAGAAACTACAGATTTATCTGAAGCGTCAAGTATATCTTTTAGGACACCCATTTTTACTCCTTTTAAATCGACCTTTTCAATTTTTTTTGGAGTTGCTGAAATAGTGGTAGCGTCTCTGGGGTCATCTCCAGATATAATTGAATAAAGAAAGGAAAGGTCTTCTGCATTTTTAGCCATTGGACCGATTTGCTCTAAGCTATTAGCATATGCTACTAAGCCAAATCTACTTACTGTACCATAGGAAGGCTTTAGGCCAAACACTCCATTAAAAGCCGCAGGAGCTCTAATAGAACCTCCAGTATCGCTTCCTAACGCGATATCTACTATTCCAGCAGCTAGTACTGCTCCACTTCCTCCAGAACTTCCACCTGGTGTTCTTTCTAAGTCCCAAGGATTCCTAGTTGGCCCAAAATAGCTTGTCTCTGTCGTTGAGCCCATAGCGAACTCATCCATATTAGTTTTTCCTATAATTACTGCTCCTTCTTTCTTTAGCTTCTCTATGACTGTAGCATCATAAGGAGGAATGTAGTCTTCTAACATTTTTGACGCACATGTTGTCCTAATCCCTTTAGTTGATATATTGTCTTTAATTGCTATCAATATACCGCTTAGTTTACCATTCAAGTTTATTTTCTCTTTTACTTCTCTTTTAACTTCTTCTTTATCTCTTATTGTTATGAAAGCTCTTATTTTATTTTCTATTCTATATAGTTTATCATAGGTTTTTTCCACGTACTCTTCAGCATCTAAATCTCTGTTGCGTAATCTCTCAACTGTTTCTAATATCATCTTTATTCACCGTATGTTGCTGGTCCTACAATGTACCCATTTTCTTTTCTTTTAACGTTTTTAAGTGCGTCGTCCAAACTCAATGGCTGTTGTATTTCATCTTTTCTTAGTTTTCCAGTGGAAATTGGATGAAAAAGCGGTTCTACACTGGACAGATCTATTTCGTTTAATTTATCAAAGAAATCGAGAATATTTTTAATATCTTTTTTTATTCTTTCTTTTTCATGTGGATTTAGTTCAATTAGTGCAAGGTTCTGTAATTTAGAAACCAATTGATCATTAACCTCAATTTTCATCTTTTTTCACACTCTCACTAATCCATTTTAAATAATCTGATAAACCTTCATTAAAGTTTATTATAATAATTTCTGGTAAAGTATAAGGATGAATTTCTTTTATCCTCTCAATAACTCTGTCTTTTTTACTCTCTACCGTCTTTATAATTAATAGACTCTCATCATCTTCTGTTGTTTTCCCTTCCCATACATAAAAAGATTTTATGTATGGCACAATATTTACACAAGCTGCTAATCTCTCGTCCACTAAAGTTTTAGCTATCTTTTTAGCGCTTTCCATACCGTTAGTGGTTGTCAATGCGATAATGTAAGACATATTAATAAATAATTCCGAGCGATTAAAAAATCAATGAAAGTTAAGGACATATTAGAAATGATAAAGTGGGAAGGATTTGAAGAGGCTTTATTTTATGGAATTAGTGAATGCCAAGAGTTAGGTAAAACGTTTATAGGTATAACACTCAGTAATGGAGAAGGGATAATCATCAAGGTTGATCCATATGTTGATGAGATCACGGATATTCTATTATATACCGACAAGAAGTATTCTAATGAAGAATTGCGCCCGTTAGGGGTGTTTAAACAAGGAGAAACTAGTAATACCTATTTTATATACCAAATCCTTAATTTAAGGAATTTTATTAATAGGTATGATAATGATATAAAAGTTGTTTATGTTGAAGTGATTAAAGGTGACCTTGAAGACTTTTTATATACAGCAATGGCTTGATGAAGACACATTTAGAAAGATACTCACTTTCTCACGTTTTATAACTAGAGATCAAAATGGATCGCAATTTGTTATAGATATTGAAAGGGCAAGAAGAAATAAAGTTAAGCTAGAGGATATAATTGACACACTCTCCGAGTTAGGGGTAGAATTAAGTCACAGTGATATAGCCGAGCTTTCGAAATCTCTGCCTCAATATGATGTTGAATTTGAGTTAAAGGACGGTAAATTAATTATAAAACCTTATGTTTTTATCCTTGATTTAATAAGAGACTATAAAGATAATGATATATTAAGATACGATAGGTTTAACAAGATTTATGTGACAGACCCTTATTATTATTATTTTATAAAAAATAGACTAGAGGAAAACGGTCTAAAAATAAAGGAATTACAACTTCAAGTAAAAGACCTCAATATCAATTTTAGAGGCGAACTAAGGGATTATCAAAAAGAGGCTATAAATGTATGGAAAGAAAGAGGTTCTGGTGTTATCTCTCTACCTACTGGCTCTGGCAAAACAGTCATTGGAATAGCTGTCCTTTCTGAAGTTAAGAAATCATCCCTTATAGTTGCTTTTACAAAGGATCAAATGATGCAATGGTATGATTCTATTTTTAAATTTACTGATGCTAGTAAGAATGATATTGGGTTATTTTATTCTGGTGAAAAAAATATAAGACCTATTACTGTAACTACTTACCATACTGCATTTAGGCATATGAAAGACCTAGTAGGGAAATTTGATCTAATAATTATTGATGAAGTTCATCATTTACCTGCAGACAAATTTAAGCGAATAGCTCTCCAGTGCATAGCATCAAAAAAACTGGGCCTTTCTGCTACTCCAGTTAGAGAAGATGGAAAACATGAAGAACTATTTAAATTAATGGGTGGTCTGATATACTATAAGTCTCCACAAGAGCTAATCAAGAGAGGTTTTCTGGCACCATATGAATTAATACAAGTTAGAGTTGAGCTCACCCCTAGGGAGAAAATAAAATATTCTTCACTCCTATCCCAGTTTAGGAAACTATCTGGAGGAAAGAAAGTTTCTGAGATTCTTCAGCTTGTTAAGGAAGGTAATTCTATCGCTATAGAAGCTATGAAAGTCTATAATGAAATGAAAAAAATTGTTAATTTAGCTGAAAACAAGTTAAATGCATTAGATGACATAATAAAAAAAGAAAGTGGAAATAAAATCTTGATCTTTACCCAATATGTCGAACAGGCAGAAGAAATAGCAAGAAAATATAACGCTTATATTATAACAGGTAAAACAAGTAAGTCTGAAAGAGAAAAATTGTTAAAAGTATTTAGATCACTAAAGGCTGGAATATTGGTTTTGACTACGGTTGGAGACGAAGGGTTAGATATACCAGATGCAAGCGTTGGGGTCATAGTAACTGGAACTGGTTCAAGAAGGCAATTTGTGCAAAGACTAGGTAGATTGCTAAGACCAAGTAATGGAAAAGTTGCTAGACTTTATGAGATAGTCACAAAAGGTACTACAGAGGAATATCAAGCATCTAAAAGAAAAGATATTACATTCGGTCTTAACATCTATCCTAGTTCGTCAGATGATGATGTGATATAATAAAAAATAGAATATAAAAACGTTCTTAATATAGGTAGTTTTGACGGTGTATAAACTACTATTGAATCTCTATTTATACTCACTAAAGGTATGTTATCTATTGATACTATAGGGTATCCAGTGACTTTTCCGATATTAACTGGGATTTCAATTTCTCCAAGTATTTTCTTTAGCGTAAATGCAGTCAGAATTTTATTGCATAAGATATCTATTTCTCCTTTGATTAGTTTAGTTTCTTTTGATGAAAATAATATTATTTTTTCGTTCCCAGAAACTTTATAGCCATCGACCCATGCTGGACTTTCGATTTCTTGATTGCATTCTGATGATATTTTGGAAAGTGGTGGAAACATTAGTAGATTTTTGTCAACTTTTAATACTGCTGGATACGTTATTATTATATCATCCCTTTTGGCTTCTAAATTAATTTCTGCCTTACAAACCTTGTCCCCTTTATCAACATAAGGCATTTTAACCCACTAGTATAATATCTTTTGAATGATATAACCTTGTAAGGTCTGAAAAATGATGAATAACTAGGCTGTTGATTATGAGATGGTTAAAAAAACGTGAAATAATAATTTATTACCTGCTTTACAAAAAATTTAAAGATAATAAATTTAATGTAGGTGAAGTGTTTGACTTACTTTTACCTTATTTTTCTAAAAAAGTTATAAAAAATACTTTTAGCTATTTAGTCAAAACTGGACTAATAATAAAAGTTAACAAAATGGAATATAGGGTAATTTCTTTTGACGAGTATTTTAATGAAATTGCCTTAAAGTATTTGAAAAGAAGGTCTACTCTTCGTCGTAAAACTCAATAGTTATTTTAGCCTTTACGTCTTTTTTACTCATTGCTGGTATTTTATCTCCAAAATCAACCCCTATAACTACAGGGTTTCCCATCGAGTCATTAAATTTCACTTCTGCTACATAATGAATTTTAGGTTGTTGCTGCATCATATTTAGGACTTCGTTATATATTCTTGTTAATGCCATTTGAAACGCTAAAGGACTGGAAAGGTCTTCTGGTTTTAATTGAATAGAAACTAAGTTACCCATTACTTCTCCAATTTTGGCTCTTCCTTCAAACTCTACTTTATAAGAAGGTTGAGTGTTTTCTGACATTTTCCCACTAAAAAGATATGGGAAATCCGCGTTAATTAATCTATTGTTTAAAGAAAAGGCTGGATAAAAAGGCTTTATCTTTGCTTTTATGCTTTCTTCCTTATGGCTATTTCGATTGTAGATACCCTAGATTGTCTTCCATCTTGGCTTGTTACTACTTGGCTACCAATTCTTATTTCTCTTACTTCTATTTTGTCTGGTAAGAATCTATTTCTAACTATTTCTACAGTATCTACAGCTTTGCTAATTGCTCTACCTCTTGCTTTTATTATTATTTCACTTACGCCTTGATTTAGCAGAGTTAAGGCTGCTAATACGTAGTTCATTACTGGCTTTTTACCAACTAATACTACATTGCTTGGAGTTGGAGTTGCAGTGCTCATGTTTTCACCCAAGTTGTCGGATATAAGAATACGCATAAGGGTAATAAAGTTATCTAAAAGAACTATTTTAAAATAAGTAACGCAGTAACACTTAGGTTTTTGATTTATAAGATCATACTAGTGTAATCTACTACCTCAGCAATGTTGAAGATAAATTACTTATTTGGCTGTCCTAATTGTGGAGGTCCAATAGATGATGAACATTTATCAGCTGGTATTCCTTGCGAAAAATGCTTACCTGGAAGAGTAGAAAGTCTTGATTATAGAGTAATATATGATTTATTAGTTAAAAACTCAACATTGAAAGGATTCGCAGAGTATTACTATGATAATGAGACTTATGAAGAAATAATAGAGCTCTTCAAAAGAATAATGAGGAATGAGCCATGGAATTTACAAAAATATTGGATTAAAAGATTAGCCAAGAATGAAAGCTTCTCTTTATCAGCGCCTACTGGTTTAGGAAAAACCACGACACTTCTTATTTACAGCCTATACTTTAATGATACTGCTTTATATATTGTTCCTACAAATTCATTAAAAGACCAGATATGTTCAAGATTAAAAGGAATAGGAGCACGTGTAATTTGTGATGATATTAAAGACAAGTATATTAATGTTGCAACATTTAGTAGAATCTTAAGGCATCACGACGAATATGAATCTCTAAAACCTAAGTTAGTTATAGTTGATGATTCAGATATGATTTTAAAGAGCGGTAAAACTACGGAAGTAGTAGCTAAGATTTTAGGAATTTCCGATGATATATTCCAAGACGCAATAAATTTGATCAAACTAAAAAGGATGCTAAAATTTGACGAGAGTAAAGAGTTGAAAGATAAAATTAATGAGTTAGAATATAAAATCTCTTCTTGGAAGCCTTTTGTCCAATTTTTAGTAGCAAGCGCAACGTTAAAACCTAAAGGAGTAAAACAACAAGCATTAAGATTACTAATAGGTTTTGAGCCTTCTACTATACAGACTTATCTAAGAAATATAACAGACTTATACTATCCATCCCTCGATCTAAAAGATGTAATTGAGAAAATATCCGATAATGGAGGACTCGTACTTGTATCAAAGGAATATGGTAAAGAAAAAATGAAAGAGTTAAAAGATGTCATAGAAAGTCTAGGTTATTCAGCCTCTTTAGCAATTGCGGGTAGGAAATTTATGGATAAATTTAGTGAGGGAAAGATTGATTTCCTCATAGGCTCGGCAAGTTATTATGGGGTTGCTGTAAGAGGTTTAGATGAGCCGAAGAGGCTTAAATATGTCATTTTCTATGGTGTTCCAAAAATTAGACTAAATTTAGATGATGCACTAAATAATCCTTCTTTAATACTTAAGATAGGAGAAAAAATAGGACTTGATGTTAAAGATATAAGAAAGAAAATCATATTCTTATCGCCTTCAGAGCTTCAGTTATTAAGAATAAGTTTAAGAAATAAAGAGAAATTAAATGGGAAATTAGAGGATATAAGAATTAAAATTGAAGAATTACGTGACACTATTTATGATGAATTAAAGCATAGTTCAATACAAAGGATTAATGCAGATTATTTCCTTGTTTCAAAATCTGGAAATAAATACTATGTTTATATTCCAGATACAACTACTTACATTCAAGCTTCTGGTAGAAGTAGCAGAATTATAAATAACGGTTTAACATTTGGAGTTAGTATAATTTTAGTTGATGACTTTGATCTATTACATATATTGAAAGAAAAAATGAAAAAAAGTGTAATTAATGTTAATTTTAACAATTTTAGTGAAATAAAAATAGATGAAATTAAAGATAAAGTAAAAAGCAGTAGAGATTCGTCAATTTCACAGAAGCCTATTAACACAAAAACTGTTTTGATAGTTGTAGAATCTCCGACAAAAGCGAGAACAATAGCCAGGCTGTTTGGTAGACCCAGTAGAAGAGACATCTATGGTATTCCAGTTAATGAAACCATTATGATGGTTAATGATGAAATACTAATTACGAATATTATTGCAACTAGGGGTCACCTAACTGACTTAACAACAGAAAACATAGGATATCATGGCGTAGAAGTTAAAAAGGATGAGAATAAATTTACCGCTAACTACTCACCGATTTATAGATGTTATAGTTGTGGAAGAACTTTTACCATGAAAATCGATAAGTGTCCATATTGTGGCTCTTCTTTTATATCTTCTTCCGAAAAGACAATAGCAGCACTTAGAAAATTAAGTATGGAAGTAGATGAAGTCTATGTAGCTTCAGACCCAGATCAAGAAGGAGAAAAAATAGCTTATGATGTAGCTTTACTTATAAGCCCTTATAATAAGAATATTTATAGAATAAAATATCATGAAGTAACTAGAAACGGAATACTTAATGCAGTAATTAATAAAACCGGTATCGATTATAACCTAGTAAAATCACAAGTTGTTAGGAGAATTGAAGATAGATGGATAGGATTTGAATTAAGTTCTTCATTAAAAATCATGTTTTATGACAGAAATCAAGGTATTGGCAGAGTCCAAGGTCCTGTATTAGGCTGGATAGTCGAAAGAACAAAAGAGTACAAGAAAAATATGGGCTGGATACTTTATATAAAGCTCGGAGACTATATAATAAGAAAATTCTTTAAGACTAAAGAAGACGCTGATAAATTCGTTTCTCAATTGAATGTAAAGATAAACAAAATATCAGAGAGAGAAGAATTGCAGAACCCATTACCTCCATTTACTACTGATTCGTTGCTAGTAGAAGCGTACAATAGGTTAGGAATGAATTCTGTTATTGCTATGAAGATTGCCCAAGAATTATTCGAGTCTGGACTTATAACTTATCATAGAACTGATAGTATTCATATATCAGCTGTTGGTGTTAGTATAGCTAAAGAGTACTTAGATTCTAAGACTCTGTCTGAAAATTTCGTGGGGAGGTCATGGGGATCAGAAGGTACTCATGAAGCAATTAGACCTACCTCTGCCATGGACTTAGAAGGGCTAATTAGGGATATAGAGGAAAACCCAAATAAGTACTTTATACTGTTTACTAAATATCATTTTAGGTTATATGATCTGATATTCAGAAGATTTATTGCAAGTCAGATGAAACCAGCAATTGTGAAATATACTAAGTATGAGATATCGCTTAATGACGAAAAGATCGAAGTCGAATTGCCTGTAAGTGTTTCTGGCGGTTTCTCTGTCATTTACCCAATTAAAACATACAATCTGTCTGAAAACTTTACCTCATTCATAAGCAAGGGCTCTACTATATCGTTATATGGATATGCTGACATCATAAAGAAAATGAAAGAAAAAGATATTGGAAGACCTAGTACTTATGCAAAAACAATCTCTACTTTAATCAGACATGGATATGTAGTAGAGAGTAAAAAGAAAGCTATGTTAATAGCTACTAATAGAGGAATAAATGCTTATGAATTCCTTACTACTCATGCCAAAGACTTCATAGATGAAAATAGGACTAAATTATTATTGCAGAAGGTTGATAAGATAGCAAATGGTATTGCCGACGTTAATGAGGTAATGGTAGAGTTATATGACGAAATTACAGGCTTATCTCAGAGATTAGTAAACTCTCTTAAGCTTAAGGCTAATATATGAGATTCTTCTTCTGTCTTTTACTTCACTGCCTATACTAGCTTGTTCTAGTAAGACTCCATCACCCAATCTCTCTTTCAATACATTGTATATATCTACAGTTTTATTTATGCCATTTCCAAAACCTTTTATTTCTACTTCATTTTGTCCTTGATTGAACATTACTATTATATCTAAAACATAATCTTCAACACTTTTTGCCCTACTTATTAAGATCTCATTTGGTTTTTTTGCCTCCATTTTTAGTTCGCAA
The DNA here is from genome assembly GCF_059755235.1 of Sulfurisphaera sp. Classification (NCBI taxonomy): domain Archaea; kingdom Thermoproteati; phylum Thermoproteota; class Thermoprotei; order Sulfolobales; family Sulfolobaceae; genus Sulfurisphaera; species Sulfurisphaera sp. The sequence goes on along the minus strand of NZ_DBPRYF010000046.1, from coordinate 244,605 downwards.
AAGGATTAGAATGAAGAAAAATAAATCTGTCTATCAGTAACACGGGCCTGTATCACCGTTCATATTTAAGGGCCTCATCATCCGAATTTTAATCCTTGAATAAAACTTACTGCATTCAATACTAAAAATCCAATGCTATTCTTACTAACGTAATAATATTTTGGAGAGATCGAATACACTAATGCATCATTTGGATCCTTGATTCTAAGTTCTAGTACCTCATTATATGGGATTTTCTTTAAGAAGTAATCTGGGTTTTTTACCAAGTCTTTAACTCTAAATACTACTTCTGTACTTCCTTCAGATTCATGAGCTCTAATTACTGCAATATAAGTTTCATCAAGGTTAACTGGGTTAAATGAATTATAATAATCATCAGACTCTACAATATCTTTAATATCTTCTTCAAGGCACCATCTTACTTCATTATTATCAATATCTATAAATGACACTGTTCTATATTTAACGCAGGGTTTCCTCATTTTTTTCAGCTTAATTTCTAACGTCTTTTTAGATATTCCCACTAATTCTGATAGCTCCTCGACTGTATAAGCACCTCCTTTTAAAGCTTGATATATCCTTAACTGTAGGTCAGATATCCAAGGTCTTATGGGCGTATGAGTAAGTACTGCTTTTCCTAAAGGTGTTAATCCTTCTATTGGAATAAGCTTAATTTTGCCGGACTGAAGTCTTTTTATATATTTTATTGTTCTTCCGATGCTGAAATATTTAGCTACAGTTTGCTTTAGAGCTTCTTCTAAAATTATTTTATCTTCCTTAGGATCAAGCTTACCCAATTTTCCGAAACTGTATTGAATTTCTTTTGCTATTGCAAAAAATAGCGGAGATCTAATTATTGCATTTATGATAAGTTTTCTTAGCTCTCTTTCGTTATTTATTGCTAAGATTTCTTTCATTAAATCTTCTTCTACTCCTTTAATAGAGAACCCGTACACTGAAGCCCTTGAGGATACATTGAGATTATATTTCTTTGTTGCGATATAAAGAAGAATATGTGAAATTGTGTTTGCAACTTTTTCCGGTACAATGCCTGAATATATTATCTCATCGCTCTCCTTTTCGACATAAATCACATTTCTTGAAGGCAAAGGTAAATTGTGAATCTTGTAATAATCAATAAATTTCTTTAATGATTCAGTTGCTTCTTTATCTAATATCTCTTTTTCTGTTTCTATTTCACGAATTACATTAGAAAGCTCGGATGTAAGAAGTGAGGATTTAGATATATTTTCTCCTTTCCAAATAGGTATTTCTCCTTCTCCGTTGTTCACTGGAACCACATTTATTAAATGCCTGTTAAAGTCCATGCCTATTATTTTCCAAATCTTTCCTCCAATTCTTATTACATCATTATTTCTCAAGTGCCTATATACGTAAACTGCGTCTATTTCACCTACTGGGGTATTTTCGAATCTTATTGAAAATGTGTCGTCGGCATTTATAAAGGAAAAGAATTCTGAGAATTCTTTAGCCCAACTCAATTTATTATCTTTGTCAAATCTCCATATTTTGAAGAACGCTTTTCCTAGCTTTATCTTATTATCTTCTATTTTTATCATTTCTTTTTTAGCTAAGTAATGTATTAATTCCTCGATTTTTTCATCTTGAAGGTTCCTGTAATAATACGAAGATTTTATTATGTTATATACTTTGTCAATTTCTATATCATCATATTGTAAAGCTAAACCTACTATTTCCCTCGCTACAACATCAAAATAGGGCAAAATAGGTTGCTTTTCTAATTTCCCTTCTTTAGCTAATTTATATAAAGCCAAACCCTCTAGTATGTCGAAATCATATAAACATAGTATCTCCCCCCTCGAGATACTATTCACTGCATGTCCGCTTCTTCCTAGCCTTTGTAAGAAAGACGAAACTGATGGTGGCGGTCTATATAATATTACTTTTTTGATATCCCCTACATGTATTCCTAGCTCTAGGGTTCTTGTGCATATTACCAAGTTAGCTTTTCCACTTCTCAGACTCTCTTCGACTTTTAACTTTTCCTCTTTTGATATAGAAGAATGATGGACGTAAATATCTTTAGCTCTCAGCTTTTCCAATTCTTCATGCAATCTCTCTGTTGTAAACCTAGAGTTAGTAAACAATAATGTAGGTTTTTCTACTTTGGATAATATTGTTTTAGCGGCAGACTCCCATACATCTTTATCATTTGGAATTTTAGATATTTTTACATCAAGTGTTTTTGTAGAATTAACTCTGATTATATCAAAATTCCTACTTGACGACCCGAAGATAAGTTTAGCTACTAATTCTTCATGGTTAATAGTTGCTGAAAGAGCTATTCTCTGAAAATCATACCCTATAAAGTCTTTTAATCTTTCTAAAAGTAATGAAAGCTGAGCCCCTCTTTTAGATCCTATTAATTCATGAACCTCATCAACTACAACCCATTTTAGGTTTTTATAATATTCTCTGAATCTAGTTGCCCAGTCTAAATCTATTTCTAAGCCTTCTGGAGTTGTAACTAAAATGTGAGGTGCCTTTTTCAATCTATAGCTTTTCTCTTTTTGGGGCACTTCTCCATGTTTTCTACTTACAAGAAATCCTAGTTTGTTAGACCACCATTCTATACGTAATGTGATATCATTAATAAGTGCTTTAAGTGGTGTTATATATAGAACAGTAACAGGTTTTATATTCTCATGAAGCATTAAATTAAAAATAGGGAGAAGAGCCGCTTCAGTTTTTCCATAGCCTGTAGGGGCTATGACAAGTGTGTTATGACCTTGTAGAATTGGTGCTAATGTTTGTTTTTGTACTGGAGTTAACTCATCCCAACCTTTTTCTTTTATAAGTGTCAGCAGTTTGGTATGTAATCTATCCACTAATTATCACCGAATGTTTAATGCACAATATACCGCTATTTTTAAAAATTTAAACTCTGTGTTTCAGATCATGGGAGAAAAACACGTTTGTTTAATATGCGGTAGAATGTTTCCTCAAGGTCAAGGAATTAAGATTAATATCAAAGGAACTGATTACTATTTTCATAGTAAAGCTTGTGCTTACAAGTTCCTTCGAGAGCTTGTTCTTTCTGCGGATGCTGATTGTGTTTCTGATTTAGCAAAAGACATTAGAAGAAAATACGAAGATTTATTAGAAAAGAAAAAAGAAGCTTCTAAAAAAGTTATCTAGGTTCAGTGCTCAGCCAGTTGCCATCACTTTTCAGTGTCCGCTATTCTCATCCTTTAAACAAATTTATTACCATTTTAGTATATATTTCCTTTTGGAATGGCTCAGCTTGCTATTAAGAGGATAAATGCTTATGAGTGGCGTATAGATAAGGGTCAGCAAGACTGTATGAAAGTCCCTGTCACTGTATTTGCTGATGATGTTTTAATAGAGAAAATGAAACAAGATCTTACTTTAAAACAAGCCACGAATGTAGCATGTCTTCAAGGTGTTCAAGAGTCCGTCTATGTATTACCAGATGGCCATCAAGGTTATGGATTTCCGATAGGAGGTATTGCAGCTACTGCGATCGATGAAGAAGGAGTTGTAAGCCCTGGTGGAATTGGCTATGACATTAATTGTGGTGTGAGACTTCTTAGAACAAATCTTGATTATAACGATGTTAAAGATAAATTAAAAGATTTGGTTGAGGAGATTTATAGGAATGTTCCTAGTGGTGTAGGCAGTGAAGGAAAAGTAAAGCTTAGTTTCCAACAATTAGACGATGTTCTGGCTGAGGGAGTAAAATGGGCTGTAGATAATGGTTATGGATGGAATAAGGATATGGAACATATTGAGCAACATGGAAGTTGGGATTTAGCAGATCCATCAAAAGTAAGTTCTGTTGCTAAACAGAGAGGCCATACGCAATTAGGTACTTTGGGAGCGGGTAATCACTTCTTAGAAGTTCAAATTGTAGATAAGATTTACGATCCAGAAGTTGCTAAAGCTTTAGGTATTACTCATGAAGGCCAAGTAACTGTTATGGTTCATACTGGATCTAGAGGATTAGGCCATCAAGTAGCTAGTGACTATCTACAAATTATGGAGAGAGCTATGAAAAAATACAATATAGTAGTTCCAGATAGAGAACTTGCTGCAATCCCCTTTACGACTAGAGAAGCGCAAGATTATTTCCATGCTATGGTTGCAGCAGCCAATTTTGCTTGGACAAATAGACAAATGATTACTCATTGGGTTAGGGAAAGTTTTGGTAGAGTGTTTAATGTTGACCCAGAAAAGCTTGATTTAAGCATAATATATGATGTCGCTCATAATATAGCTAAAATAGAGGAGTATGATATAGGAGGAAAAAGGAAAAAAGTTTTGGTGCATAGAAAAGGAGCAACTAGAGCTTTTCCACCTGGAAGCCCAGAGATTCCAGCAGATCATAGAAATATAGGCCAAGTAGTTTTGATACCGGGAAGTATGGGTACGGGTAGTTACGTTATGGTAGGAGTACCAGAAGGAAGGAGAACATGGTATACAGCGCCTCATGGAGCAGGCAGATGGATGTCCAGAGAAGCAGCAGTACGTAGCTATCCAGTAAACTCTGTAGTCCAAAACTTAGAACAAAAGGGAATTGTAATTAGAGCCTCCACGAGAAGAGTAGTTTCTGAAGAGGCCCCCGGAGCGTACAAGGATGTTGATAGAGTAGCTCATGTAGCCCAAGAAGTTAAAATAGCAAAGCTAGTAATGAGACTAAGACCTATAGGAGTGACCAAAGGATGAAGAGAGAAGAAATATTGGTAGAAGAGGTAAAAGATATAACACTAGAAGATCTAAAACCTTATGTAGATTTTTATAAAATTCTTGATCACATATACGGTTTTACAGCAGAATCAGTTGTAAGAGGAGTTAGAATACTGAAAGATATGATAAAGGAAGCTGACTTAAGATTTTTATCGTTTACCGCTAATTTAGTATCAACTGGACTAAGAGGACTTTTCGCTGATTTGATAAAGAAAGGCTATTTTAATATAATCATTACTACTGGTGGAACTATCGATCATGATTTAGCTAGAAGTTTTGGAGGGAAGTATTACAAAGGACTATTCGAATATGATGATAATATGTTAAGAGAAATGGAAATACACAGATTAGGCAATATTTTAGTTCCTTTCGAGAGTTATGGTAAAGTAATTGAAGATGTAGTCAGAAAGTATATTAATGAAATATCAAGCGTAAAGAAGGAATGGCCAGTTTATGAATTACTATGGGAATTTGGCAAGAGAATAACCGATAATAATTCAATTTTGAAGGCTGCGTATGAGAAAAAAGTTCCTATAATTGTCCCTGGTATTATTGATGGTTCTTTTGGTACCAATTTATTTATATACTCCCAATTTACGCAGTTAAAGATTAATCTTTTCGAAGATATGAAATTAATAAAGGACTTAGTGTTTTCATGTAAGAAATCTGGAGCTTTAATAATAGGTGGTGGGATAAGCAAACATCACACTATATGGTGGAACCAATTTAAAGATGGTCTAGATTATGCAATTTATGTAACAACAGCCCAAGAATACGATGGAAGTCTAAGTGGGGCTAAACCAAGAGAAGCTATATCGTGGAATAAAGTGAAACCAAATAGCGAAAATGCTGTAATTTATGGCGATGCGTCAATAATCTTACCTATTTTGTCAGCATCTTTATTAGGATAAGCAAACAAAATATTTTTACTGTGATGTTTTATGTCTAGTGAGAAGTTTACAAGTATTTCTCCCGCGGAGTTCTTTAAGAGGAATCCAGAACTCGCTGGATTCAGTAATCCGGCAAGAGCTTTATATCAAACTATTAGAGAACTAGTGGAGAACGCTTTAGATGCAACTGATATTCATAACATCCTCCCATCAATAAAAGTTATAATTCAATTGGTAGATCCACAAAAACAAATATACAAAGTTACTGTTGAAGATAACGGAATAGGCATTCCACCACATATTGTACCAAATGCTTTTGGTAAGGTCCTTTATAGTTCCAAGTACGTCTTAAGGCAAACTAGAGGTATGTATGGTCTTGGTGTTAAAGCTGCAATACTTTATAGTCAGATGTATCAAGAGAGACCAGTTGAAATCATTACATCTCCTGCTAATTCAAAAAGAACGTATCTTTTTAAATTAAAGATAGATATAGCTAGAAATGAGCCAGTTATACTTCAAAGGACATCAATTATAAATGAGAAAGGCGTTCATGGAACATCTGTCACTATTTATTTATATGCAGATTGGCCAAGATCAAAGCAAAAAGTTTATGAATATATAAAGAAGACTTATATTATAACTCCTTATGCAGAGTTTTTCTTTACAGACCCAGACAATAATGTTATATATTATAAAAGACTTACCGATAAGATACCAGAGCCACCAAAAGAAGTAAAACCTCATCCATATGGTGTTGATATCGAGCTTATAAAATTCATGATACTTAAAAAAGATAAACCCATCCCTATAAGAGACTTTCTCATAAACGAGTTTCAAAGCGTAGGTGACGTCACGGCAGATAAAATCTTAGAATTGGCTAAAATTCCTAAAGATAAAAAGATTACTGAGTTGTCAGACGAAGAGATCTCCAGATTAGTAGAGACCATGAAAAAATTTGAGGATTTCAGGCCACCTTCTGCAGAAGCTTTATCAGTCATAGGCGAAGATTTGATTCAGCTCGGTCTAAAATCCATATTTAACCCAGAATTTGTAGCTGCTATAACTAGAAAGCCCAAGGCATATCAAGGACATCCGTTTATAGTTGAAGCCGGAATTGCATATGGTGGTGCTATACAACCTTCTCCCGAACCCATAGTGTTAAGATATGCAAATAAGATTCCTTTAATTTATGATGAGAAATCTGACGTAATATGGAAAGTTGTAGCAGAGGAAGTAGATTGGAAAAGATATGGCGTGGAAGAGGATCAACCACCGTTAGTAGTTATGGTACATTTATGCAGCACTAAAGTGCCTTATAGAAGCGCGGGAAAGGAAAGTATAGCAGATGTCGAAGAGATAGAAAAAGAAATAAAACTAGCTTTAATGGATGTTGGTAGAGAATTAAAGAAATATATGGTAGAAAAGAAGAAAGAGGAAGAAGCGAAGAAAAGATTAATTACATATCTCAAATATATCCCAGAAGTGAGTAAAGGTCTCGCTTTATTTGTAGCCTCTGGCGATAAGAAAAAAGCTGTAGAAGTAGAATCTGAATTGAGAGAAAAATTACTAAAAATAGCGTTAAATAAGCTGGAAGTCAATGATAAAAAATTAGAGGAAGAAATACGTAGTTATAAGGTAGAAGAGTTATGAGTAGTGAGTTAACTTCTAAAGTGGATAAAGAGACTAGGAGAAAATCTGCTGAAGTTCTAAGACAGACGTTTCTTAAATTAGTCGAACAAATAAACAATTCCGAAGCACCAGTTATGGAAATACCTAAGAGGACATTAGCTAATACAATTTATGATGAGAAAAAGAAGTTACTATTACTCGGAGAAGAAAAATTAAAGAGAAATTTCTTCGATCTTAATGAGTCGAAAAGATTTATGCAGACTATTTTGATGGCTAGTATTATTTATGACGCATTAATCAACGATGAATACCCAACGATACGTGATTTATACTACAGAGGTAAGCACTCAATAGTTTTAAAGAGCCCTCATGGTAAAACATATGAAGAAAATACATGGGACGAACAAAAAGAATCAGATACTGTAATAGTGGATATAGAAGTTTTTACATCATTGCTTAGAGAGGATATGTTAATTCTAAGCAAAGAAAAAGGAAAAGTTGTAGGGGATATGAGGCTTAGAAGCGGTAATGACATTATTGATCTAAGCAAAATGGGCCACGGTGCATATTCAATTGAACCTACACCAGATTTAATTGATTTTATCGATATAAATGCAGAATTCGTATTAGTAGTTGAGAAAGACGCAGTATTTCAGCAACTGCATAGAGCGGGCTTTTGGAGACAGTATAAGTCAATTTTGATAACCAGCTCTGGCCAGCCAGATAGGGCTACGAGAAGATTTGTTAGAAGACTGAATGAAGAGCTAAAGCTACCTGTTTATATTTTGACTGATGCAGATCCTTACGGATGGTACATATATAGTGTGTTTAGAATTGGCTCTATAACACTATCTTATGAAAGCGAAAGATTAGCTACTCCAAATGCTAAGTTTCTTGGCGTCTCAATGACCGATATTTTTGGTGATAAAAATAAGAAGGCATATCTATCGGATCAAGAAAGAAGAAATTATATTATAAAGGCTAAAGATTTTGATATAAAAAGAGCTATGGAAATAAAGAATTATAATTGGTTTAAGACAAAGGCTTGGACGCATGAGATAGAAATATTTCTAGATAAAAAGTCCAAGCTAGAGATAGAAGCTATGGCTAGCAAAGGACTAAAGTTCTTAGCTTTTCAATACATACCAGAAAAAATTAAATCAAAAGACTATATAGAATAAATCCGCCGAGACAGGTGATTTCATCACTCAAAATTCTGGGTCTCTTCATCACTCATAATATCCTAAAATATCGTTAAAAGTGTTTCTTTTACATACTTTACAATATTGATATATCGCTACTTGTTTGCTTATGTCAAAGCTTATATTAATTGTCCATTCTGTCCCACAATTTCTACACTTTAATTTCCATGGCATAACTCTTTTTATATCTTAAAGTAAAATAAGATTTGCTATGAAGACGTTAGACTATCTGATGTTATGATGAAGGGCCAAAGCTCGGAGCAAAGAGTTTAAAGCTTTGCCTTAATTAGGATATTTTGGGAAAATAAATGGGCATTCAGTACACGACTGTAGGTGATCTAAAAGTAGGTAATTATGTAGTTATAGATGGAGAACCTTGTAGAGTAGTAGAAATTAGCAAAGCAAAAACTGGAAAGCATGGTAGTGCAAAAGCTAACATAGTGGCGATGGGTCTTTTCACGAATCAGAAAAGGACATTAATGGCTCCAGTTGATCAACAAGTCGAAGTGCCTATAATAGAGAAACATGTAGGTCAGATTTTAGCTGATAAAGGTGATAATATAACTATAATGGACATGGAAACATATGAAACGTTTGATATAGAAAAGCCTACAGAAGCTGATCTTGCTGATAAAGTGAGACCTGGAGCTGAAGTTGAATATTGGGAAGTTATGGGGAGGAAAAAGATTGTAAGGGTAAAGTAACTTGCTAGACAATTTAAAAGAATCTGTAAGAAAATTTTTAGGTTCGTCTAATTATGATAAAGCTGTAAATGAGTTTATTAAAGAATTACAAATTTTATTAATAAAATCTGATGTTAACGTTAAACTTGTTAATAATCTGACACAAAAAATAAAAGAAAGACTTGAAAACGAAAAACCTCCTACAGCAATAGAAAGAAGAGAGTGGTTTATTTCAATAGTTTATGACGAGCTATCGAAGCTATTCGGAGGAGATCAGAACCCAGAAGTTTTGCCAAAGAAAATACCTTATGTAATAATGTTAGTTGGTGTTCAAGGTAGCGGAAAGACGACAACATCTGGGAAGTTAGCATTATTCTACAAGAAAAAAGGATATAAGGTAGGGATAGTTGCGGCTGATGTTTATAGGCCTGCAGCATACGAACAGCTAGTTCAAATTGGAGAGCAAATTAAAGTTCCAGTTTATGGTGAACCAGGTAATACGGATGCTGTAGCTATAGCTAAAAGAGGGGTAGAGAAATTTCTAAATGAAAAATATGATCTAATAATAGTAGATACAGCAGGAAGACATGGTTATGGAGAAGAAACTAAACTACTCGATGAAATGAGAAACATTTTTAATGAAATTAAGCCGGATGAAGTAATCTTAGTGATAGATGCTTCTATTGGCCAAAAAGCCTACGATTTGGCATACAGATTCCATCAAGCTAGCCCAATAGGATCTATTATAATTACCAAAATGGATGGTACTGCGAAGGGAGGAGGAGCTTTATCAGCTGTTGCGGCTACTGGAGCCACAATAAAATTCATTGGAACCGGAGAAAAATTGGATGAACTGGAGGTTTTCAATCCAAGAAGATTCGTTTCAAGAATTCTCGGAATGGGAGACATAGACACAATTATTGAGAAAATAAAGGGCGTAGAAGAATACGAAGAAATTCAAAAGAAGATGGAAGATGTATTAAGTGGAAAGGCTAAATTAACGCTTAGAGATATTTATAAACAATTAAGCGGTTTAAGGAAAATGGGTCCATTAAACAAAATTCTACAGATGATCCCTGGCTTTGGAATGTTTTCTCAAATTTCTGAAGAGCAAATGAAATTAGGAGAGGAGAAAATAAAGAAATTCCTTGTAATTATGAATTCCATGACATATAAAGAGCTAGATAATCCCTCAATAATTGACAAGTCAAGAATTAGAAGGATTGCGAAAGGATCTGGAACTACACCAGAAGAGGTGAAAGAACTATTAAAGCAATATCAAGTTACTAATAATCTCTTAAAAATGGTAAAGAGGAAGAAAGGTCTTGGAAAACTCTTTGAAAACGCAAATCCTAAATAAAGCATTTGATCTCTTGAATAGATATCCATTATGTGATAGTTGTTTAGGGAGATGTTTTGCTAGGTTAAGCTTAGGTCATACGAACGAAGAAAGAGGTAAAGCAATAAAACTGCTTCTGTTAATGGAGATAGATAGATTAATAAAAGAACATGAAATTGAGGATCTATCTCAACTAAAGGAAGTTCTTTACAATATTGGTTCTCATGCTATTACATTATATCAGAACTATTTTAACGATAATTTTCAAAATAGAACATGCTACATATGTGATAATAGAATAAATGAATATAAGGAAAAATTTGAGAAAAAAGCTCTAGAAAGGCTTGAAAAGGGTAAAACATTTGTACTTGGTGTTAAGCTGACTGACGAGTTAAGAAATAGGGAAGAGAAGTTTATAATAGAAAATCAACTCTTTTACTATGAAAGTATAAAAAATGAAATAAAAAGAGAAGTGGGAAAAAATCTTTTAAAACAAGGCTTTTCACCAGATTTTGACAATCCGCAAGTAGAGATAGTTTACGATATGGAGTATGACGCTGTGATAGAATTTACTAGAACTACTAAATATTTGGCTTTTTATAATAGGTTAGCTCGCGGAATTCCAATATCCAGTTGGGTTTCGAAAACAGGCGACTCGCTAGAAAGTATCTTAAATACTCAGATAATAGCCCCATATTCCGAATCTGTAGAATTTAGAATTATTGATGATTACCCTCTAATAATGGAGAACATGACCGTAAAAGAGCTTCATGTGAGGGATTTTCATATTTTGAATACTTCTAAAGTAGCTGGAAAGGAGTTATCTACGATTTTTACTATTAAACCTACAAAAAGATTATATAGAGTTACAATTTATTCCGAGCAAGAAATAAAGGAGGGAATAAGGATATATGATAATTTATATGATATATTTGTAGAAGCGAGAGATTTTAAAGAGCTAATGGGAAAGTTAAATGGTCTAACAGTTATCTCAGTAGATGTTATATCAACATACGGAAAAAGTGAGCTGTTAGCAGATACATATATTAAAAATAATTCAACATAATTAACGATGTTTATTGATATAAATGGTAAAAGAGTTTTAATTACCGCATCGACTGAAGGGATAGGTAAAGGTATAGCTGAAAGTTTAGCAAAGGAAGGATGTAGAATTGTTATAACTTCTAGAAGTCAAGAAAAAGTTAATAAAGTGGTAGCAGAATTAAGAAAATACAACCCTCAAATTTATGGCATTAAATCAGATTTAACAGATTATAATTCACTGGATTCTTTACTAAATTTTACTCTTGATAAAATAGGAGGGATAGACGTCTTTATATTTAATTCTGGGAATCCTCCTAATGAACCTTCTTATTTTGATGAGACGTCTTTAGAGGACTGGGAATATTCGGTAAAACTCTATTTATTAAGTGCAATAAAACTAACTAAATTAGTATTACCATATATGAAACAGCAAAAATGGGGGAGAATAGTCTATCTATCCTCATGGACAGTTAAACAACCGCAGAGAATTTTTGTTTTAGCAGATGTATCGAGATCACCATTAATTCAGCTAACTAAGATCTTATCTAAAGAGCTAGGAGTTTTCAACATAACAGTAAACACAATATTAATGGGAAGTTTTGAGACTGAGGGTGCAAAAAAGAGTTTGAGAAGATTATCAGAAAAAACAAAGGAGAATTTTGAAGAGTTATGGCAAAAAGAGGTTATCAACAGATCTCCGTTGAAGAGAACTGGCGATATTAAGAAAGAATTAGGCTCTCTGATAACATACTTAATATCTGACTACTCTGGGTATATTACTGGTTCCATAATACCAATAGATGGAGGTACAAGTGATACAATCTAATATTAAAGGAAACCTTTAACTTTAGCTTATGTTACTCATGGTATTATACATTACATGACTTGACAAAACCTTTATAAAATTGTCTAATATAGTAATATAATGATAAGAAATGGCTGACAAAAAGGTAAAAGTAAAAACTCCAAGCGGTAAAGAAGCAGACCTTTCACCAGAAAAAGTATGGGTTTTAGCACCAAAAGGAAGAAAAGGTGTAAAAATAGGATTATTTAAAGACCCAGAAACAGGGAAATATTTTAGACATAAATTACCAGATGACTATCCAGTCTAACTTTTTAATAAAGTTAAAAATATTTTTCAAAGATGAAGTTAGTTCTTAAGATAAGCGGGAAGTTTTTTGATGAGGAGAATATAAATAGTCTAATCGAGCTTAAAAATACTGTAAAACAAATTATTAATGAGAATCACAGGCTTGCTATAGTTAGTGGTGGTGGAGCTACAGCAAGAAAATACATAAAAATGGCTAGAGAATTAGGAGTAAATGAGGCTTATTTAGACTTATTAGGAATATGGGCTTCTAGGTTAAATGCATATTTGTTAACTTTTATCTTAAGTGAACTTAGTTATATGAAAGTGCCAGAGAACGTAGAAGAATTCATAGAAAAGTGGGAAAGTGGGAAAGTAGTAATTACGGGCGGCTTTCAGCCAGGGCAATCAACAGCCACAGTAGCAGCACTAGTTAGTGAGGCTATAAGTGCAGATTACTTAATTCTAGCAACAAATGTAGATGGAGTTTATGACAAAGATCCTAGATACTATAATGATGCCAAATTACTTCCAAAACTAGACACCATAACTTTAAGAAAAGTTTTAGAATCTAGTCAATCAGTTAAAGCAGGTACTTATGAACTGTTAGATCCTTTAGCAATAAAAATAATTGAGAGATCGAAGATAAAGGTAGTGGTTATGAATTATAAAAGACTTGAAAAAGTTTTAGATATTGTTAAAGGTAATGATTTAGGTAGTATAATTGAACCAGTGTGATAAACATGTCAATACTAAACGAAGAAGAATTCAAAATACTTAGGCAGTATAAGGGAAGAATAGATAGCACGCTTCTGGAGAGAATATTAGGTGAAATAGAGGAAGATTTTGAGAAAAGCCATAATTTATCATCATCTATTATATTTGTATATACTAACTATTTAGATCTTATTAGGCAGAACAAAGAATTTTATGACTTAATGAGTAAAATTTTACAAAAGTATTCCCCTAAAATAGGAACTGAAAATGTTATCCAACTGATAATAAATTCTCTGAAATAGTTTTTTATTCGAACTCCTCTTTAACACTCTATTTATAAGGGGATTACTGAATGAAGAACTAATAGTATGAAAGTAGGAATCTTAGACTCAACATTGAGAGAAGGAGAGCAAACACCGGGTGTAATTTTCACAATTGATCAAAGAGTTGAGATAGCAAAAGCATTATCGGACATAGGAGTGCAAATGATAGAGGCAGGACATCCTTCAGTCTCTTCTGATATTTATGAAGGTATAAAAAGGATCATGAAACTAAAAAGAGAAGGAGAAATTACTTCTGAGATTGTCGGTCACAGTAGAGCTGTAAAAAGAGATATTGAAGTTGCAGCAGAACTAGAGGTTGATAGAATAGCGATATTTTATGGTGTTAGTGATACTCATCTAAAAGCAAAACATCATGTAACTAGAGAAGAAGCCCTTAACATTATAGCAGATCATATCAGTTATGCTAAGAGTCATGGAGTAAAAGTTAGGTTTACTGCTGAAGATGGAAGTAGAACTGATTTAAGCTATCTCATTCAAGTTTGTAAAGCAGCTAGAGATGCTGGAGCAGATAGAGTAAGTATAGCAGATACAGTTGGTATTTTATATCCGTCAAAAACTAGAGAATTGTTTAGTACATTAACGAAGGAAGTACCAGGGTTAGAATTTGACATTCATGCACATAATGACTTAGGTTTAGCTGTCGCTAACGCTTTAGCTGCGATAGAGGGTGGTGCAACTATAATTCATACAACAGTAAATGGATTAGGTGAGAGAGTTGGAATAGTTCCTTTGCAAATAGTTGCAGCTGCAATAAAATATCACTTTGGAATTGATGTAGTTAAACTAAACAAACTTCAACAATTGTCTAATTTAGTGGAGAAATACTCCGGTATCCCTATGCCGCCTAATTATCCAATTACTGGAGATTATGCCTATATTCATAAAGCAGGGATTCATGTTGCAGGAATACTAAATGATCCTTCTACATATGAATTTATGCCACCAGAAACTTTTGGTAGAAGTAGAGACTATGTAATAGATAAGTACACAGGTAAGCATGCATTAAAAGATAGGTTTGAGAAACTAGGAGTAAAATTAACTGACGCAGAATTGGATCAAGTTTTGGCTAAAATTAAAGCTAACCCCTCTGCTAGATTTTATAGAGACGTAGATTTATTAGAGATTGCCGAGTCAGTAACTGGAAGAGTGCTGAAGCCTAAACCACCAGAAAATATTCAAGCACTAATATCTGTTAAATGTGATTCTAATGTATATACTACGGCGGTTACAAGAAGACTTGCTGTTATTCCGGGGGTAAAAGAAGTGATGGAAATTTCTGGGGATTATGATATTCTTGTTAAAGTAGAGGCTAAAGATACTAATGAGTTAAATCAAACAATAGAAAATATTAGATCAGTAAAGGGCGTGATGTCGACTTTAACTTCTCTAGTTCTTAAGAAAATGTAAAGTTTTTTCTTTAATATATTTATCTTTAATTATTGAAGCATTTTGATTAAGATTTTAGTAGCATGCGGGGGGTGGGCTTCGAACCCACGCAGGCCTATGCCAGCGGATATCCCCCTGGGCGGTCTTGAGTCCGCCCCCTTTGACCAGCTCGGGCACCCCCGCGTAATATATATCTTAACATTTTTGCTTAAATAGGTTTTGTAGTAGTAAGCTGATAAATTCTTGTACTATTAGTAGGACAAGTTTTTAATTATTTTACTATAAAATTTTTGTAATTAGCTTAAAATTTAATTTTAAATACTAAATGTATACAATATATCTACTTCTGCTTAAGTTGTAAAACTAAATTAATTCACATAGACATTTTCTTCATGCTTAGATTTTTATCTTTCTTCATTAACTTCTCTACATGGACGCAAAAGAAATTGTGTCACGATATGTAATAGATAAACTCAAAGAGCCCCAAATTATTGGCTTAGGTACTGGTAGGACTGTAAAAAAACTAATAGAAGTGATGCACAATGAAAATCTAATAAATGGGAAATTATTCATAACTAGCTCTATAGATACCGAATTAGAACTAAGTAGTAAAGGGGGTATTGTTCTTAGTTTATACTCTGGGATAAAACCTATGATATATGTTGACAGCTTTGACTTTGTAACTTCAGATAAAATAATGATTAAGGGAGGAGGAGCAGCGCTACTTAGAGAAAAAATGCTGTACTATTTTTCATCTTTAAAGATTTTTATTGGGGAAGAACAAAAAATGAAAGATATTAGTTTATATCCAGTTCCAGTAGAAGTTGTGCCTGTTGGTGTTTCATATATAATTTCGTTACTTAAAGAAAGAGGTTATGAAGTTAAAGTTAGGGAGAGCAATGGAAAGATAGGTCCTATAGTTTCTGATAATGGAAACATAATTATTGACGTCATGGTTAGAAGGGAATTTTTGTGTAGTTTTGATAAGGAAGTCAAGGCAATTCCTTCTGTGGTTGAAACTGGAGTTTTCTGCGGAAAAGATTATGAGATTTATTTAGCGAATGAGAATGGAAGAATAACCGTTTTGTAAGAAGTGCCGCCGCGGGGACTTGAACCCCGGACAACCGGATGTCCCCTGGAAACCGTATGAGTCCGGCGCTCTAACCAGGCTGAGCTACGGCGGCACTAAAAAATAATACTTCTAATCTTATAAAGTTTAATTTGTGTGTTATCTTTTAATCACCCCCAAGATTACTTTAGCAAAAATGTTGGCTAGAGCAAAAATTATTATAAGGCAAAAAGAAATTTCATCTTCTATTAATTATAATTTTAGCTTAAATTCCACGTAATAAGTTGCAGTATTTCCACTGAATAGTATGTAGACATTTTCTGTATAATTAGAATTTTGTGAAAGTATTGGTGTTTCTCCTATTGGTATAAGGAGTTCATTGTACTGATAAGGTATTTGGATATTTTCATTATATACCGAAATGTTATTTACAAACACTTTTACGTTATAACTTCCGCTATTCATCTTAAGGTTGTATGGATAAAATATTGCATAAAATGATAATGCATAGGAATTGTTATTGAAGACTGTTATAGTATATGGTTGGACTATATATAAATATGGAGGTTTAGGATTACTTATTAACGTTAGATTTCCACCTAGGAAGTATTGTTGTGGCGGAATTTGTAAAGATGTAGCGCGTTGAGCTAAGGTATTAATTTCTTCTATTAATTGTATATTAGATGTGTTAGTATACTTGAAGTTATAGTACCCAGAAGCTTCAACATAAAAGTATTTAATATTAAAATCTGGCGGCAATGTATAGGATATTGTTATTACCTTTTTAGAGAATGGGCCTATATTAACTGAGGTTGTGTTTATATATTGTTTAGGAGTTTGGGTTAGTAATGAACTAGGGGAAGTACCATTTACTACACCTAATATGCTTGTCATAGTAGTACCCATTGGGAGGAATCCGTTATTTTTAACTACAAGATTTATTTTCACTATAAAGCTACCTGGGAGTTCATTAACAAATGTAACACTCTGTGCATAAGCTTGAATATCTATATGTGTATCTTCATAATAGAATAATACTCCCATAAGTATTAGTATTATGAAAACTGCTCCAAGGACAAAAATTCCTTTCATTGATCGGGTAATTCTTTACTATAGTATTTGAGTTTAATCGCAACGCATAATATAATAGATTACTTTATTAGTCATGTATTATAAATCCATATCCGGAGGGCCTTAGGAAAAGAGATGAGCTCTCAACTCGTTTCTCAAGTAAATACAGATAGGATAATAGGAAAACATGTTTTCGGCAACCTGTACGATATAGATCCTAAGATTTTAAACGATAAAGATTTTTTGCATAGTGTAGTTCTAGAAGCAGTAAAAATAGCAAATATGACATTAGTAGAAAGCAAATCTTGGAGTTTTGGTGGGAAAAAAGGTGGTGTTTCAGTAATAGCACTAGTAGAGGAAAGCCATATAGCACTACATACGTGGAGTGAATATAATTATGCTACTCTAGATGTTTATACTTGCGGTGAAAATAGTAATCCTCAAGCAGCATTTGAATATATAGTGTCTCAGCTGAAACCAAAACGGTATCAGATGTTCTTCGCAGATAGAAGCTCAGAGTAGGATATATGTTTCCTCTTAATGATAAAGTTTTTTTCGACAAATGTCTATGGCCTCATAGACAAATGTAGAAACTCTTTTTATTTAAAAACTATCCACATAACTCCAATGAGTGCTGGAATAGTTGGTTGGGGAGCATATGTTCCTCATTATAGGATCAATGTTATGGAAATAGCTAAGTTATGGGGATATGATGAAGGTATTGTTAAGAGCTTAGGTCTAACAGAAAAAGCGGTTCCTTCGTTCGATGAAGATTCGACAACAATGGCTTGGGAAGCTTCAAGAAATGCACTAATTAGGGCTAGGATTAACCCATCTGAGATAAAGGCTGTGTTGTTCGGCTCTGAATCTAAAGTTTATGCAGTAAAGCCAACATCAACTATAATTATTGATTCTTTAGGTATTTCAAATGAAACTTTAAGTGCTGACCTTGAATTTGCATGCAGGGCAGCTTCAGTAGGATTAAGATTGCTTGCAGGTATGGTTGAATCAAATAAGATAAAATACGGTTTAGTAATCGGCAGCGATGTAGCTCAGTCAAACCCCGGTGATATACTTGAATTATCATCAGCAGCAGCCTCTGTAGCAT
This sequence comes from Sulfurisphaera sp., assembly GCF_059755235.1. NCBI lineage: Archaea > Thermoproteati > Thermoproteota > Thermoprotei > Sulfolobales > Sulfolobaceae > Sulfurisphaera > Sulfurisphaera sp. The sequence continues at coordinate 226,287 of NZ_DBPRYF010000046.1, read as the reverse complement.
ATGTAGTTGGTCCTGCAAGTGAATCGTCAGCGATAATAGAATATTCAACCTCATACACCACTGACACGCCAGATTTTTGGAGAAGGGATGGGATGCCGTATCCTTTACATGGAGAATCTTTTACTGGTGAGCCAGCGTATTTTGCCCATATAATTTCTGCAGTTCAACTTCTTTTAAGAGAGGGTGGATACAATATTTCTGATTTTGATTACTTTGTGTTTCATCAGCCTAACGGAAAGTTTCCTGTTCAAGTAGCTAAGAAACTTGGTGTTCCATTAGAGAAAGTTAAAGACGGGTTAGTGTCACCGTACGTGGGCAATCCTTATAATGCCTCTGCCTTGTTGGGATTGGCAAAGGTTCTAGATATAGCTAAACCAGGACAAAGAATTTTGGTAGCTCCATTTGGTAGTGGAGCCGGTAGTGACGCGTTTAGTATAACGGTTACTGATAAGATTGAAGAGAGACAGAAACTTGCACCAAAAGTTGATGAGTACATCCTTAATAAGAAAGTTGTTCCCTATTCTTATTACGCTAAAACAACTAACAAATTTAAGGTGTATGAGTAATGGTATCTGTAGCTGAAGTTTCTTCAATTAAAGTTGATAGATATTATGAATATTCTGAAAAAGACTTGGTAATAGAAGCATATAAGCAACTAGAAACAAAAGTAAAAGAGAGAGTCAAACCAGACGTAGTTATAGTTTCTAGCGGATATATAGAGAGTATAGGAAAATCAAATCTTTCCGCGGTTAAGCTCTCCAATTCTCTAGGATTTAGAGGCACAAAAACTTTTAGAGTTGAGAATGGAGATAACGGAGGAGCATCTGTCTATACAGCATATTCTCTAATAAAATCGGGTTTAGCTAAGTCTGTACTTTTAATAGGGATAGATAAGTTCTCTGATCTTAACTCTAAACAAATTAATGACTTCACTGCATCTAATTTGCTTCATGACTATGAGTACCATTTGGGTTTAACATTACATTCACATGCCGCAATACTTGCAAAGATGTATATGAAGCAGTATAACGTTCCTTACGAATATTTTGCCAATTGGCCTATTAAAATGCACGAATATGCAGTAGAAAATCCAAATGCATATTTAAGGTTTAAAGCTGATTTAAAAACAGTTGTTTCTTCTCAATTAGTAGCGGAACCATTAAGATTATTTGATGTTGCAGCAAGAGGGGATGGTGCATCTATTGTTCTACTTACTGAAGATAGCTTGGCAAAGAAATACACAGATACCCCAGTTACCTTAGATAAAATATCTGGATCTTCTTTTGGCTACTCCTATGAATTGTCTTTACCATCAATAAGATTGGCAATGAAGGAGTTGGATCACAAAATTGATGAGAAAAATATAGTGGAGATACATGATTCCTATAGCATAATTGCGGCTTTAGAATTAGAAGAATTAGGCTTGGGAGAGAGAGGAAAATCGTTAGAACAACTAGATTCTTTTCAAATAAACTATAGTGGTGGTTTAAAAGCGAGAGGATATGTAGGCGGTGCAACTGCAATATATCAGCTTTCTGAAATTGTAATGCAATTAAGAGGAGAATTCAAAGGTAAAAGGGCTGTAGGTGAAAAAGGTATAGTTGTTTCCACAGATGATTTAGCAAATTCATCTTATGTGATTAGTTTAATGAGGTGAATGAAATGAGAATAAGTCCTCCTAGGAATTGGAGATTGAAAGAAGAGCTATATAATATAACTTTGGGCAAATGCCAAGAATGTGGTAATATAATCTATCCCTATCAGTCAATATGTAGCTCTTGTGGCTCAAGTAGAGTTGAGAAGATAGTTTCGAGGGGACACGGTAAACTACTAGCGTATACAATATCATATCAAGCCAGGGAAGGATATGAAAAAGCTATGCCAATGCCTATAGGATTAATTGAACTTGACGAGGGTATAAAGATTTTAGCACCATTAACTGATGCTGAAAATATTAAAGAAGGTGATGAGGTAGAAGCTGTACTAAGAAGAATTACTGCAGATTCCACTAATGGTTTAATACAATACGGTATTAAGTTTAGAGTGATAGATAATGCAAAATACGATAGACGAGATAGTTGAGAAGGTTATTAAAGGTGAAATAGATCTCCATGAAATAGATAATTTTTTAGAAGCTAATGCTGCTATGGTGGCTAGAAGACTAGCCTTAGAAAAGATTACTAACTCTAAACTTCCTTCTATAGGTTCTACAATTATAGATTATGAAGAGATAAAAAACAAGAATGCTGAGAACGTTATTGGAGGAATTCAAGTTCCACTAGGTATTATTGGTCCTCTTAAAATAAATGGGGATTATGCTAAAGGCGATTTTTACGTACCATTAGCTACTACTGAAGGAGCCCTAATAGCTAGTGTAAACAGAGGCGCAAAAGCTATAACTAAGAGTGGAGGCGCAAAAGTAAAGATTATTTTTGATGGGATGGCTAGAGCTCCGGTATTCAAATTAAGTAGTATTGAAGATGTAGCAGAGTTCCTTCAATGGATTAAAAATAATTTTCAACGCATTAAAGAGGTAACTGAATCAACAACTTCTCATGGTAGGTTGATGAATGTCGAGCCATATGTTTTAGGCAATAATGTATGGTTGAGGTTTGTGTATGAAACTGGAGACGCCATGGGTATGAATATGGCTACAATAGCTACTGAAAAGGCATGTGAGCTCATTGAAAAAGAATTCGGAAAAGCTGAGTGTGTAGCAGTGAGCGGGAATATGTGTAGTGATAAAAAACAGTCTCAAGTAAACTCTTTACATGGAAGAGGTAAAACTGTTGTAGCAGAAGTACTTATACCACAAGATATAGTTAAGTCCGTATTAAAGTCAGATGTAAATTTAATTCATGAGGTTAACTTGAGGAAGAACTGGCTAGGTGGAGCTAGAGCAGGTACAATATTTCAGTTTAATGCACATTTTGCAAATGTTGTTGCTGCAATATTTATTGCTACTGGGCAAGATGTAGCTCAAGTCGTAGAAAGTAGCTCTGGGTACACATGGACGGAAGTGAGGGACAATAGCTTATACCTTTCGGTTACGTTAACATCGCTTGAAGTAGGAACAGTAGGTGGAGGAACAAGACTTCCTACTCAAAAGGAAGCTCTTTCTATAATGGGGGTTGCTGGACCTGGAAATCCACCCGGAAGTAATGCGAAAAAGTTTGCAGAAATTATAGCAGCAACTGTGCTTTCAGGTGAGCTAAACCTACTGGCGGCTTTAGCGAATAAGGAACTTGGCAAAGCCCATATGAGATTAGGAAGAGGAGTCAAAGTTTAAAAGCTATGGGGTTTTATCTTAATCACATGGCTCAGATTCCTAAAGAGCTTGAACAAATAATAGAGCTTACAAGGCAACAAAATAAGTGGAGAAGAACAGAAGTAATTAATTTAATTGCATCTGAAAATGTAATGAGCCCATTAGCAGAATCAGTTTATATGAGCGACTTTATGTCTAGATACGCGGAAGGTAAACCATTCAAAAGATTTTATCAAGGTACAAAATATGTAGATGAAGTAGAGACATTGGCTATGAAGTTAATGAATGAGATTACAAACACAAAGTTCTGTGATTTAAGGCCTATAGCTGGGACTATTGCAAATGCAGCTGTCTTTAGAGTTTTAGCAAACCCGGGGGAAAAAGCTCTCATCGCGCCAGTGCAAGCTGGAGCACATGTAAGTCATACGAAATTTGGTACTTTAGGTGCACTTGGCATTGAGCATATAGAGTTACCATACGACGCTGATAAAATGAATGTAGATGTTGATAAGGCAATAAAAATGATAGAGGAAATAAAACCTAAATTTATTGTGCTTGGTGGAAGTTTATATTTATTCCCTCATCCCGTAAAAGAATTAGCCCCTCATGCTCATGCTGTTGGGGCTAAGGTAGTTTATGATGCAGCCCACGTTTATGGTTTGATAGCTGGTAAGGCTTGGCATAATCCATTAGAAGAAGGAGCGGACATAATGACTTCCTCTACTCATAAAACTTTCCCAGGACCACAGGGTGGTGCCGTATTTTCGAACGAAGATGAAGTATTTAAAAAAGTCTGGGATACTATATTTCCGTGGTTTGTAAGCAATCATCATTTACATAGACTGCCTGCTACTGGAGTTACTGCTTTAGAGATGAAATATTTTGGTGAAGACTATGCCAAACAGATAACTAAAAATGCTAAGGCTTTAGCTGAAGCATTAGTAAGTGAAGGATTCAAAGTTATTGGAGAACATTTAGGTTATACTCAAAGTCATCAAGTAGTTCTTGATGTAAGAAACTTAGGTGGTGGTGCCAAGATTGCCAAGTTATTTGAAGATGCTAATATAATAACTAATAAGAATTTATTACCTTATGATCCTCCAGAGGCGGTAAAAGACCCAAGTGGAATAAGACTAGGCGTACAAGAAATGACAAGATTTGGCATGAAAGAAGGAGAGATGAAAGAAGTTGCTAAGCTTATGAGAGAAGTAGCAATAGATAATAAAGATCCCGCAGAAGTTAAGAAAAAAGTCATAGAATTTAGAAAGAACTTCCTAGAGGTTAAGTATACTTTTGAAGGAGTAGACCTCTCTAAATACTCTAATGGAAAAGTACTACCATTACTTATCTAACAAGTATTACTGTTGTTGGAGCATTAGCAGATACTGAAAGTGCCACTGATCCAATGTTTATATCGCTTGTAATTGATAAACCTCTAGCGCCTAAAATTACTGCGTCATAAGCATTTTCTGAAAGGAACTTTAATATTTCATTACTAACACTGCTTTCTTTATTTGAATATCTAAGGATCTTCAGCTCATAATCAACTCTTCCTTTGACTCTTTTTTCTACGAGATTTTTAATTTCATTTTCATTACAATCTTCACAAACATGAAGTATTGATATTTGTGATCCATATCTCATTGCAAAATCTATTGCTAATTCTAATGCTCTAAAACTATTTTCCGATCCATCAATTGGTACTAGTATTTTTCTCAACCAATAGCTTACAGTATACGTTGGCTCTGTCAAATCAAATACCCCCTCATTATTCCAAGTGTTTCATTTGTAATTTTTATTGAGTCTTCCTTACTCATAAGTTGTAATGATGCTCTTATCGCGTCAATATTTTCTGGTACGACTATAGACTCTTGATGTACACCATACATTAGAAACACCTCATTACCATTTGTGTATATCGAATCTTCAAAAACTACTACTTCTGGTATATCATATCTATTTCTTCCCATATCTCTTGAGACTTCCACGATTTCTGCGGTCGACGTCACTGAGGTACGAGAAGAGTTAACTAGAACAATTCTAGGTGTATTTAGCAGAGTATCTATGATAACATCTTTTGTGATTTTATCTTTGACTGTTAACACCATAGTGTGTAAGTGCATTAATGTTGTTGGGGCTATTACTGCCATAGTTACTATATCAATTCCTTTTATTACAGTAAGAACATCTTTGGCATGATGACTGGGCACGCTTGCAGGATCTGGAACTATTGAGTTTATAGGGCCTTTCTTTACCTCTTTTGGATCTGCAGCCCTTCTTACTATTGTGGCTCTTACTTTTTCTACCTTACTAATTTTATTCATAGTACAAATCATTCTCAACATTCCGGTAGTGTTGCAAGATACTACTCTTATGTATTTTTTACCTTTTGCTTCATCATAGTTGCATAGAGCCGAAAATGATATTTCTCCTATATCCGCTTTTTCTCCTCCCTGAAATAATGCATTTTTGTTTAGACTTTGATATAATGGCTTATATGTAGCACCAATACCGTTTGGTGTAGTATCCACTACTATATCGGCTTCTTTTACCATATCTTCTACTGTTCCAGCGACTTTAATCCCTACTTTCTGAAACTTCTCAACACTGTCTTTCAAAGTGTAAACGTTAATCCCTCTTCTACTTGCAATTATAGCTTCATAATTTGGTGAAGTCTTTGCTACTCCTATCAGCTCCATATCTGGTTGTAATCTTATCGCATCTGCTACTCTTTTTCCTATCGTCCCATAACCATTTAATGCAACTTTAACTTTTTCCACTATTCATCACCCATGACATATGTAAAGCTTCCAACGCTGGTAATCTATCGCCAGCCAAAAATAAAAGTAATGCCCCACCACCTGTTGAAATATGAACCTTACTAGGATTGATTTCTATTTCTTTCTCCACCATGCTTATCATATGCCCTCCACCAATTATCACGAAGCCATTGCTTTCGAAGGCTGCTTTTAATAATGTTTTTGTCCCTTTTCTAAATCTCTCATCTTCAATTATACCCATAGGTCCTCTTAGGGTAATTACTTTAGCTTCTTTTATGAATGAAGAATATATCTCAGTGGTTGTATTTCCAATATCTTTTATTACCCCACTCACATTATTTTCGGGCTCATCTGCTAGTTCTCCATTTTGTTTTTCAACTGTAAAATCTACTGGTATTTCTACTGGTGCGCCAGATAGTAAGATTTTCCTAGCTCTAGGAACTAGGCTTAACAATCCTTTGCTTTCTAGCACCTGCATGTTAATTTTTCCAAGGTTAATCCCTTTAGCCACAGCAAACAATTCTGCTACTAATCCTCCAGTTAGTATTCTATCAGCAACTCTGTTTTTTGATAAATGTTCAATAATTTTTAGAGTATCGTTTACTTTACTTCCTCCAAGGACAAAAATTTTAGGGGATTCTTCTTTGTTAAAAATCTTTGATAAAGCTGAAACCTCTCTTTCCATTATTTTACCTGCTGCTGATGGCCTAGCTAGTGGAAAACCTACTAGACTTGGTTGACTTCTATGTGCTGTGGCAAAAGCATCATTGACATAAAAATCTACTAGCGGTGCTAGTTTTTTAACCAGAAATGTTCTTGTTTGTTGTTGTGGTGGAGCTTCGATAAGTTCTTCTGAAACTATTCTAACATTTTCTAGAAGAATTGCTTCTCCTTTTCCTAGAGTTTGTATTTTTTCCCTAGCATAGGGTCCTATAACATCATCTACAAATTGTATTTCTTTACCAACGTATTTAGAAAGGATTTTCGAATGTTCTTCCAATGATATGAAATCATCGTCACCCGGTCTTCCTTGATGAGAAATTATTACAACTGAGTTCCCTCGATCTAGCAATTCTCTTACAGTTTCTGCGTGAGCTTTAATCCTAGAATCATCTAATAACCTTCCAGTTTTTCTATCTACTGGAGAATTTATATCAATTCTTAATAAAACTCTTTTATTGTTAATGTCGAAATCTTCTATTACGGGAATATTAAGATCGGAGACTTTTATCATAATCTCGAAATAAAGATTTGAATAAGAGTATATAAATAAGTAAGCTCGAATTTAGCAAATAATATTTGAGGCTATGATATTTCCCCATAATAAAGGTATTAAATATTTGGTTCTAAATTTTGGAACGGTCACTTGAATTTCAACATTCCTTGGAGACGTAGTTCTCAAAGTTACGTTTGGTTCTTCAATAGAGAAATAAGAAAAGGTCTCTTTTAGTATATCTGTGTCTGTATTCTTGTTTACTCTACATTGATAGATTGATTCAAAGCTTCCGTTATTGAGACTTATAGAGGCAGAAGAACACGAGGTATTTAGTGTTCTTTCAGCCATTTTTACAAATAAATCTTTCATTGTATACGGGATCTCATATCCGTACACCCCTTTGGGTGGTAAAAGCATTTTAACTTGCTCTTCTTCGCTTTTTTGAGGCTTCTTTAAAAGTAAATCTGTTGAAAAGAAAAGAAATGTGACATTACAAACTCTTAATCTACTTAATCTTAGTTCACCTAGCGTAAGGTAATTTGAGATAGAACTTCTAAACGCATTTGAAAAATCTAATTCGGTAATATGATCCTGTAAGCTTATCATCCCCTTGGTAGAGAATAAACCTTTAATTTTTTCATCCTCTACGTAATAAAGAAGATTAAGATTCCAATTTTTTATTTTTAATTTTCTCATTGTCTTTTCTACCATTGATTTAATTAAAGAAGCATTAGGATTACGCCTAATGATCAACCATTCTCCGAAATCATCACTGACGCTGAAGGAATTATTATCATCTTTTCTCTTAAAAAACTTCATTATCAAAACAATCTAACCTCTTATATTTTTTTGATGAGTAAGATTTAAAGGTTCATAATAATAATTTATTGTTAGCCGGGTCGTCTAGCGGTCAAGGATCGAGGGCTTTGGCCCCTCGGACCAGGGTTCGAGTCCCTGCCCGGCTACCTTTTTCCCTCTAATAAAATGTATATAAAACCACGTTTCCTTGTCGAATAAATAGAACATTTATATATACTCATATATAAGTATGAAGTTTTACATCGCTTCTAGGTTTTAATGCTTCCACTATTAAAACGTTGTTATTACTTATTCTTCTTATTAGATCATGTATTAGAACTTTAATTTTACGTATTCGTGCTTCTTTGAGCTCTAATAATACATTTTTTAATTCATCTAATGTCTCCGCTCTTACGACGTAATAAATTTCATCATCTTCTCGTATAGCTCTTATTTCTTTTTCTATTTCCGAGCCTATTTTAATCAAGACTTCATCATCTTTATCTTTTATTAATTGTAAAATTTTATTTGCTGCATCTATTACTCTATCTTCATTTAAATCATGTATTATATCAAATATCTCGTTTAACACAATAAGATATCGATTTGAAATCTTAAATATATAGCGGACCCGCCGGGATTCGAACCCGGGACCACCGGCTGTCTCTCTACCGGCCTAGGAGGCCGGCGCTCTGTCCTGGCTGAGCTACGGGTCCATACTAGCATACAAATCTTATTTCTAGTTTTTATGTTTAACTAGGGGGCATTTTATTAATTTTTATGTTACTAATTTCAATTATATCTCTTAAGATATCATATATTTTTTCAGCTTTACTTAGGATAACAAAGTCATTGCTTGCTATCACTTCTCTTTCAGCTAGTAACATCTTATCTGTTTTGCTCACTAATTTTACTTTTATCCCCTTTTCTCTCAATTTTTTAGCTAGTTCTCCACTTTTGCTTATTTGAGAATCAAGGAAAATGACGAAATCTTTACCTACATAATTTAAATACTCGGCAATTAGAATTAGTGCATCAAAAATTTCTGGGTCATTTTTTCTTTTTCCCAGTCCTAAATCCCTATAGAATCCATCGTCACAAAGAAAAATTTCATCTTCATAAATTAAGGAAAGTAGTGTAATCCCTATGTTATATCCATCAACTAAAATTCTCTTGGAATTAGAATCTATTTTATTTTTTACTTGTCTTATTTCTTCATCAGAATGTGTACATCTATAAAGAAGCAATCTCTCTTTTTTGTTAAGGTTATATTTAGCTGTCACTAGATCTAATGAGGGCTTTCTGTTATAACCTCTGTTAAGTAGATATTTATAGTCCTCATAAGCCATTAACAACCGTTGATTTAATGATATCGACAATTTTATCCTCACTTATACCTATAGTCATGCTTCCAAATGTGCCTTTACCTCCTCCTTTACCTCCTTCTTTTCTGAGATTTTCTATTATCTTATTCACACTAAGATCCTTAGATGTTGCTATTTCTACTACATGCACATCCTTTTTCTTTATAATATTTATAACAATGGTTTTTTCTTTTAGTGTAAGTTTTTTCATTAGTTCCTTACTCAGTTCTTCATCAACAATACTTGTAGTAAATAGAGTTATTCCGTTTATGGTTTCTTTTTTACTTATTTCTTCTATTTTTTCTTCAATAAATTTCCTATAATAAGCTAATAGTTCATCCTTTTTCTTATCCTCTTCAATAAATCTTCTTAACCTTACCTCTATTTGCTCCGGAGAAGTAGATAATTGTGCTGAAATATCTTTAAGTTTCTCTTCTTCTTGTCTAGCATATTGAGCAACTACATCACCTGCTACATACTCAAGTCTTATTACACCATCTTGTATCTTCTCTACGTTAATTATTTTTAACGCTCCTATTTCTGAAGTATTTGTTAAGTGTGTTCCACCACACCCTTCAATATCCCAGTCTTTTATTTCGATTAATCTAACATCCGCTCCTTCTGGTACACCACCGGCATATATTGATACTCCAAACTTACTTTCTGCTTCTGTTCTGTTTATTATAAGTGGTCTAACAGGTCTTCTATCATTTATTACGTAATTAGCTAAGTCTTCTATTTTCTTAATCTCTTCGTCAGTTAGAGTTTTATAATGTGTTATATCTAATCTCCCTTTTTGCGGTGTTTTTTCTGCGCCTGCTTGCCATACATGGTCTCCCAAGACTTTCTTAGCTGCGGAAAGAATTACGTGAGTTACGGTATGATGTTTCATTATTCTATATCTTCTTTGCCAATCTATTTCTCCATTTACTTCGTCTCCTTCTTTTAACAATGGTTCTCTATCTAGAATATGCACAACAACTTCTTTTGTTTTTTGCGTGTCTAACACTTGATAAATATTTCCTTTAGAGTCTCTAATTGTTCCAGTATCCCCAATTTGTCCTCCTCCTTCTGGGTAAAATGTCGTTTGATCTAGTATTAGGTAGTTTTTGTATACAGCTATTACTTTTGCTATAAAACTGCGTCTATATTGATCTTCATAATATAGCTTTTTAGTAGGTGGCAGTTTAGAGGCCATTTCTATTATATCACTTGGCAACTTTTCTTTCTTATTTTCTTTTATTGGTGAACTTTGATGTCTTTTTGCTACTAGTGCATAAAAATTATAGGGCACGGAAGCCACTATATTAGGGTTTTTCTTTCTTATTTCTTCTATTAATAAATCAGGAGGAACTCCATTAGAATCATAAAGTTTAACTAGATCCTCTTCAGTTATTTCCTTCTTTTTAGCTAAAGATGTAGCTATGGATGATATTTTTGATAAGGTATCATTAAATCTTTCTTGTTCAACGTTTACTACATCAAGTATGTAATCTTTGTTCCTTAATAACTGTGGAAAATCTTCTTTCCAATAATTGATTTGGTCAAGTACTAATTCATATAATTTTATATCACTGCCTAATAGTTTAAGAACTCTAAGTGCTCTTCTGATAAGTAATCTACCTAGATATCCTTCACCAGAATTTGATGGTACTAGACCGTCAGCAAGCATTAATGCAATTGTTTTTGTGTGATCTAAGACTTGGAAAACTCTAGCTGCTCTAGTTAACTCTTGTTCTACATAGTTAAGGCTAAGTCTCATTTTTTTAGCAACTTCCTCCCTGTGTCTCCTTATAGTGTCAGGTTTATCCGGATCTATTCTACCTGCTAGTATAGCAGCAGTTTTAAGCATTTCATCATCTACTTGTGGTACTCCTATCTTGTTAAAGAATGTGTAAACTAAGTTTCCATAGATGGCGTGAAATGATGTAGGCGTTTTTTGGGTAAACCATGCTATTCTTTCAACACCATATCCAGTATCTACTATTTTTAGTTTTAAAGGCACATAGTTTCCATTTTTTATCTCATATTGCATAAATACTAGAGTAGCTAACTCTAATCCTCCTACCGTTACTTCAAAGGATGGTCCTGCATTTCCTCCTCCTTCCCACCAAGATTCCTTATAGTTTAATTGATCCTCAGGGATTCCTATTTCTTGTGTGAAGAATTCTTTTGATAATTCTACAGTTTCATCTTTCCAGTAAATGTATTTATCAGGGTAATTAAATGCATGATGAGCTGCCATTTCAAACGAAGTTAAATGTCTTCCGAACGTTATTCCTACATTATCTACATCTTCTAGTCTAATACAAGGTTGTGAGATTGCTAGAGGGTTAGCAGGTGGTGGTACTATACCATTCGTTACAAATGGTTGAAAATCCACTATGCTGGCGATTGTTAAGTATAAATCTTCTCTCCATCTTGCTAAAACTGGTTTGGGTGGAATTATCGTGTGGCCTTTTCTTTCAAAGAATTTAAGGAATTTTTGTCTGGCTTCTCTAACTGTAAGTGGTGGACTTTTTATGTTAAGATCAAAGAAGTAATAGTCTGTACAAGGTATATCAGCACAAACAGTCCTTTCTTTATCTTTGGTCCAAAATGGAGTTTTACATACCTCACATATTTTTCTATTATAATTATTATCCAAAAAGAATTTCAGTCTGTACTCATTTTCATTTAATTGAGTCATAATCTAAATAGATAAGAAGAAGATTAAAAGAGTTTATGTTAAAAAAGTTTTTATCCGAATAGTGAAGCGAGTCCTCCACCGATTTCTTCTTCGCTTGGTCCTTTCTTTTCTTCCTCTTCCTTCTTCTCTTCTTTCTTTTCTCCTTGTTGTGCTGGTGCTTGTGCTGGTGCCGCAGCTACTGCTACTGGCATTGCTGTCGCATTCTTTAATACTTCGTCGATGTTTACTTCTTTTAAGGCAGCAACTACAGCTTTCAGCCTAACCTCGTCTACTGATATTCCCGCTGCTGTTAGTACATTTTTTAGATTATCTTCATTTATTTCTTTTTTAGCGGAATGTAGTAATAAACTTGCGTAGATGTATTCCATATTTATCACACATTAACAGTTATAACTAATATATAAACTCATCCTCCAAATAATGAGGAGAGTCCTCCACCGATTTCTTCTTCGCTTGGTCCTTTCTTTTCTTCCTCTTCCTTCTTCTCTTCTTTCTTTTCTCCCGTTTTTTCTTGAGTTGTTGATTGAGCCTGTGGCATCTGAATTCCTAAATCTACTTTCCCGCTTAAGGCGGCAGCCAAAGCATATGCCTTGGATAATGCTCTTGAGAATACCGCTTGTGCTGTATCTGGTGTTATGAAGCCAATTTCTGATGCTAAAGCTAACGCGCTTCTTGCAGCCTTTTCTGCAGTTACCTTCAACACTTCTGGTTCTGGGTATGCAATTTCGACTGCTACTCCAAATGCTGATTGATATGCTCTTGCTATATCATTTTTGTAATCATCAAGATTAATCTGTAATTGTTCACCAGGTATCACTATTCCATTATCATACGCCATTTTTATATTAAGTTTAATATTAACTGGCATTATTCCGAGTTTTTGCAAAATTGGAATTGCATCATCTGGTATAGGATCACCTGGTTTTGCAATAGTGGTATCTTGTGCTACATAGATTTTGCCTTCTTGCACTCTAGTTTTTACCTTAAGTTTTCCAAAGACGCTTAACATTGGTCCAGCCGGTATCCCTGTATCGCCAGCTGGTATTACAACTTCCTCGTCAGCTTTATCTCCAGGTAAAGCATACCTCTTTAATTTAAATTTAGATAAGAATAATTGTATCTCAAACGGATTTTTATTGGTGAAAATATAAGCATTGGGTCCAGTGAGGTAAGGTTCAAATTTTGATATATCAAGCCCAGATTCTTTTACAGCTATTTCAAATAGTGTGTTTTTAGTTACTTTTATTTCTGCGGAACTTCTTAGTTTTTTTCTTATATCATGTAGCTTATCAGCTGGGAAACTTTCTATGTTAGCTATAATAATTGTGTGATATTCTCTTAATTTTTTCTTTAGATCCTCTACTTCTTCAATTTTCCATTTTGCTATTTTTCTTTCTTGGGTAACAACTGCCATTTTTATCACTTCTTTAAGTTTACTTTAACTACTTTACCCATAGTAGTTTTTACATATATAGCTCTTAAGTTTGCTTCAACTTTTGCTTTATTCTCGACTGTATTTAGTACTGCATTAGCGTTTTCTGCTAAGTCTTCTGGTTTCATGTTTTCGGTTCCTATGAATACTTGAATGTGAGGCTGGTCTTTTGTCTTTACAATGGTTGACCTCTTAAATCTCAATACATATTCTGTTATATCTGCTGCTGTAGGTAATGGTGTTGGAAATTTTCCTCTAGGACCTAGTGCAGGTCCTAATATTCTTCCAGCTAATGCCATTGAATCTTGAGATACCAAGAACCAATCGTTTTGTCTTGCTAATTTCTTGATCTGTCTTTTTTGTCCTTGAAGTTTTTGTAATTCTTCTTTAGTTATGACTACATTAGGTTCAGCTTTTTTAGCAGATTCTATCTGTTGAAATGCTGGTATAACTAAGACTTTTCGTGGTTTAGCAGGTTCTTTTGGTAATGGAACTATTTCTCTTAGTTTGAGTTCTCCTTTTTTCATATCAATTCCTTTAAAAGTAAGTATAATTTCTACGCTTTGTGTAAAGTTTCTTTTCGGGTTATTTTCTGGGCTAAGCGCTACCCTAATTGCTTCTGTTAAACTTTCTTTATCGGCTAACATAATTTTCACCCTTCTACTTCATTCCATTTTTGTTCATAATTAACTAATAAGCTATCATATTTTCCTTCGTCTACTTCTTTTACTAAATCTTTGGGACTCTTCTTTTCAATAGTTAGTCCAATTGAGTACGCAGTGCCTAAGATTGATTTTACTGCAGCTTTTAATGTTTTAGCTGTCATTTGTGGCTTTTTCATAATCGCAACTTGTATCACATCTTCAAATTTTATGTTTCCAACTTTCTTATGTGCTGGATCTCCAGAAGGTTCATTTGTGTTTGCGAATTTCAACAATAAAGAAGTTGTAGTGGGAATTCCGACTTTTATTTCATATTTCTTTGTATCGGTATCTACTTCGAGTGTCACTGGTACTGACATTCCTTTAAATTGAGAAGTAGCATCATTCATTTTCTTTACAACTTCTCCAACATTTAAGCCTAATTGAGATAAAGTAGGAGCTAATGGTGGCCCTGGCTTTACATTTCCTCCTTCTACAACTATTTTAATTGACTTTGTAGGCATTTATTTTTCACCTATTTTTTAACTGGTTTGACTTGATCTACTGGAACTGTAACTTGTAAAGGGAAAGAGGATTCCAAAATATTTAAAACTACTTCACTCTTTCCTAGATCAATTCTAACTACTTGAGCTTGCATTCCTCTGAATGGTCCAGAGGTAACTTCCACTATATCACCTGGTTTATAGCTAGGTGCAATTGTGGTTTTAGAGATGAACTTAATGACATCTTCTTTTTGAACTAATCCATGTGTAAAACCTCTAACATGCCTTATTCCAGTTGCAACAAGTTTTACTACGTGAGGTCCAGAAGCCTCCATTATAATATATCCTTTGACGTTGGGTGGAACTATAATAGAATATATCTCTTTTATATTGTTCAGTTTTATTCTTTCTTCTAACATAAGAGCTACATTTACTTCTTGGCCTCCAGTTACTTTAACAGCGTAGTAGTTACTGAATTTAGGCTTTTCCATTTTCATTACCCTAATGTAACAATAAAGCAACAGTTAATTGAATAATATAAGCTATTATCCCTATCACGCCCATAACAAGTAGTGTGAGCTTAATACTCTGATACAAAGTGCTTTTTTCCGGTTTTTTCGCAACTGAAATAATTCTTCTCCAATCTTCTCTTAAGTTTCTCAATCTTTGTGGAGTACTCATACAGTATAATAAAAATAGCGTAAAGTTATTAACTTTAACTACTAAAAAGCATTTCCCAGACACGTTATCCCTAGCTATTCTTAGGCATTTTGAATTCGGTTGTCTAGGTTAACCCCAGATATGGTATCGTTAGTTTCAACCTCATGGAGCTCAGTCGAGGCTAATGTCATGAGCCTCTTATTTGTGTGTTTTAGCTGTTAACCCCTTCCTAAGCACATTGTGAATCATTGGAGAATTCCACTTAACTTTAAGGATAATCATAACCTTGGAAGAATATATGGCTTTACGCTATGAAGGGAACAGCCTCTTCACAAACCATTCTGCATCAAACGGTACAAGATTATCGTATTCTTGGCCCATTCCTAAATATATTACTGGTTTATTAAGCTCATAAGCTAATGATAGAATTACGCCACCTTTAGCATCAGCATCTACCTTTGTTAAAATCACAGCGTCATATCCTACATTATCTTCAAAATATTTTGCTTGTTGCAACGCATCGTTACCTGCAAGAGAGTCTAAAACTAGGATTCGTAAATCCGGTTTAGCTATCTTTACTATTCTTTTTAATTCAGCAACTAAATCTTGGTCTACGTGCATTCTTCCAGCAGTATCTATAAGTACTACATCGATGTTTCTGTTTTTTGCTGCGTTAATCGCATCAAATGCTACAGCTGCTGGGTCTCCTCCATATTTTCCTCTTACCAGAGGGACTTCTAATTTGTTTGCATGATACGCTAGTTGTTCTTGTGCAGCAGCTCTAAAAGTATCAGAAGCTGAAATTATACAACTAAGGTTATTTTTCTTTAGCATATATGCTACTTTTGCTATAGTTGTTGTTTTTCCTACTCCATTAACTCCAAAAAATACTATTACATATGGTTTTTTATTTTTCCTTTTTATCTCTTCTATGAGATCTATTTTCTGATTTTTTGTAAGTATCTCTTCTATTGATTTTTTTATAGACTCTAACACTAGTTTCTCTAGGTCTTCGCTTCTCTCTACTTTCTTTCCTACTAGGTTATTTTTTAGGTCATCTAATATTTTTTCAGTAACTTCGTATGATACATCAGCTTCTAATAACTGATATCTCAATTCCTCGAGTATATCAGTAATGTCTTTTTCCTTTATTGTCTTGAATCTTATCGCATCAAAAAATGAAAACCTAGATTTTTTGCCTTCTTTTTGTTGTACTTCTTCCTTAAGTTCTAATTTTTCTTGGGGGTGCTGTTCTTCAGCTTTTTGATCCGTTATAGTTTGAGGAGAAGGCTGAGTAGATTGCTGTGATAATTCTTTTTCCCCCTCAGTTTTAACTTGTGTAGTGGTTTGAGGTGAAGAAGTTTGTTGCTCTTCAGAATTTTTCTGAGTCTCTTCTTTTCCACTTATTTTATCTAATAAATTAGAAAATGCTTTCTTTAGCTTATCAAAACAAATTATCCACCTTTAGGCTGAGAACCTTGTGCTTGTAATTGTTGTTGTGCTTGGTTTAAGAGCTCTGCAATCTCATTATATGCCTCTAGGGATTTAGTCAATTCTTTCTGAACATTATTAAGAATACTGCTAAATTCCGCTTTCTTATCATTAAGAACTTTTTCAGCAAATGAAGGATCCACTTCTGCGTAATATTCTAAGCCTAAGTGAACTAACACTTTTGCTTTTTCTATGCCTTGAAGTTTGAAAATAATATTGCCTTTTTTATCTCCTACCATGAGTAATTCTTGTGAATTCTGAAGTTCTTTAAGAGCTTGAATAGAGGAATCTACAGACATAACATTATCTTGAAGTTCTGTATATGTCTTCTGTAGGTAGTCAATATATTTTTTTAGCGCATCTGCTTGCGCTAAAAGATCTTCAATCGATACTACTACCTTTTGATTTTCATTACTCATAGTGTCTCACATTACTATTTTTTCGAGCTTTGCTAAATCTCTTACTGTCTTGTCTTGGGCTTGTTCTGGCGATATTTCCTTAATCTCCTCAATTTTTATATTATATCTTCTTATCTTATTTTTACTACCTAAATAAGAATAGAGATATTCTATTGCTTGTTTTTCATTGACTGCTCTTACATATTTTATTACCTTTTGCTTTATGGGATAGTGTGATGCATTGAATGTAGCTACTGCTCTTACAAGGTAAGTTTTTACTTCACTCATCTCAATCACTAAATGCTCTTTGTATTCTTAAAATCTCTGGTCCTGTTGTTGATGCACCTACTAGAACTCCATTGTCATTTGCCACTAGTCCGCTATGAACAAAAGCACTACCAAAATTTACTGTCCCAGCATCTATTTTCACTCTAAATAAATTACTTAGTCTTTGTATTTCTTCTTCTGTAGTATCTATATGTATTAAACCAGCTTTATTGGTTATAACGCCTACAGACCCAACAGTAATGATATTAGCTATTGTTCCTTTTTCTATATTATCTATTCCTAATGCTTCTTTAATTTTTTTGAACTCAACGTTAGTAAGTTCTGGATAGACTAGTGCTCCGTATGAGTTAGCCAATATTATGTTTCCTAAAGCCGTTGGTTTTATATCTAGTACTTCCATTCTTACATCTTTAGCTATTTCTTTTATTTTCTTTATTTCATCTTCTTCTGTATTTTTAGGCAGTAATATTACTTCGTTATTACCTGAAACCAGTATACCTATAAGGAAACTCTTAGCTACAGTAACTTGGATTATTTCTGTTTTCAAAATCTCTTGAATCTTATTAATTGTGTCATTATCTATATTTTTAGGTACAATAGTATATTTGTCATTTGTAAAAAGATAAATTCCTATATTATCCGTCCCAAAAACAGTTAACTTATCTATGATCATTCACTCTTTAATGCAAGTCTAACTAAATATGTTTTTTCTCCTACCTTTTTGACAGCCACTCTTACTTTTCTTACTATTTTATCTCTGCCATTATATGTTATACTTTTTGCTAATATAGGATCAAGTATAACTTTTTCTGCTCCAAAATGTCTCTTTACTACATCTTTTATTAGCTTAATAGCTCTTTTAGTTCTAGTAGTTTTTCTACCCATTATTACTCTCTTGAAATTTATTACCATTTCGAAATTATCCTTCTCTTTCATAAGCTTACACCTCTAGGTCGTTTCTTCTCCAATCTCTCCTGTGGAAGTTATATCTAAATTTACCGTTAGTTTTAATTATTACCCACGCTGGTACTGGCGAATTACTTTTTAGAGCTTTTGCCATCCTTAATTTTCTTCCTAAAGGTTTATTTTTACTCATTTCCATCCCCTTTCCTTAATTGTAATCTTATAATCTTTTCTCGTTTGATTTGTTAATTGTTCAAGGATTGTTTTTAGTTCCTCATCTGTTAAAGGTGCTTGAATTCTGCCAGATTGTGCTAATGCTATAAGTTGGTTTTCTATAGCTTCTGCTAGCTCTGGTTTTACAAGTTTCACATTAGCTAATCTTTGTCTAGCTTCTGGTGTCAGAATTACTCTGAGTATGGATTCTTTCTGAGCTTCTATCTCTGCTTTCCTTTGTTGTTCTTCAAGAGCTCTTCTTTGTTGTTCTAAAGCTTTTTTCCTAAGTAATTGATCTAATTCGGCATCATACTCGTCACTCATTTAACTCACCCTATATATTTTTTCAATTCTGGTTTTTTCTCCGCCAACTCTTTAAACATTTCGTATGATAATTTATCTAAAAGTGATCTTCCATTTTGGGACAATACTCTACCTTTTCTTGTCCTTACAACTAGTCCAGCTTTCTCTAACTGTTGTAATATAAGTCTATTAGCATGGCCAGGTGCTTTTACCGTTCTTGGTGGTTTAGCCCCCCTTCTTTTAAGTCCACTATACAACTTTCTTGTTTCTCCAGTTCCTAGAGGAGCCAAGAAGTAAAGCTTTCTCAATAATGAGGCTGCTCTTACATACCACCAAATTTCTGGATTATCTGGAACTCTCTCATTAAAACTTGCTGTTTTGGTTATATAAGACCATTCTGGTGGCTGTATTTCTTTTACATTTTCTTTTAAGTACTGTGCTACTCTAGGTATGAAAACGTCTGCTGGAACCATCTTTGGGGTTATCATAAATTTTCACCTATTACATCATCTATCTAAGGTTTAAAATTTAACTTGTCTTTCTAATTATTGGGGCAGGTATGAAATTTTACATTGCGTCAGAAAATGATATTTTATCGGGCAAGGTAACAGACATATATTTCGAAAGAGCAGAACAAACTTTGAGACATTTAGGACTTACTAACGTTAAAGTAAGAATGGAAGTACATTCATATGGTTTACCAGAAGGTTATAAATGGGCAATATTTGCTGGATTAGAAGAAGTTCTTAAGTTGCTCGAGGGGAAGCCTGTAGATGTGTATGCTTTACCGGAAGGCACATTATTTAAAGAAATAGAACCCGTGATGATAATAGAAGGAAATTACTTGGATTTTGGGGTGTATGAAACTGCCTTCCTCGGAATACTAAGGCATTATTCTAGCATAGCGACAAAGGCAGCTAGAATAAAATCTTTGGCCATGGATAAGTCTGTTTTATTTTTTGGTTTAAGAGCTCTACATCCAGCTATTGGTCCTATGGCAGATAGAGCTGCATATATAGGGGGATGTGATGGTATCTCTGGGGCTTTTGATAGAGAAATTTTTGGGATAGAGCCATCCGGAACAATGCCACATGCATTAATGCTCGTAGTAGGTGATAATGTAAAAGCATGGAAAGCATTTGATGAAGCAATGCCATTAAACGTCCCTAGAATAATATTGTCAGATACGTTTGAGGATGAAAGAACTGAAGCGTTAAAGGCTGCTGAGGCATTGAAGGAAAGGATATACGGTATCAGATTAGATACTCCTTCAAGCAGAAGAGGCAATTTTAGGAAGATTATTCAAGAAGTTAGATGGACATTAAATATACATGGTCATAATAATGTAAAAATTATAGTGAGTGGGGGCCTTGATGAAGACGATATAATAAATCTAAGAGATATTGTGGATGGCTTTGGAGTTGGAACTAGTATAGCTTTTCCACCTAGCGTTGATTTTAGTGCTGATATTGTAGAAAAATATATGGATGGAAAATGGATCCCATTCACTAAAAGAGGTAAGTGGCCCGGTGCTAAACAAGTTTATAGATGTGGAAATTCTCCAGATTCAGACATAATCACTTTGTTTGATGAGAAGCCCCCCGCAAATGATTGTAAGCCTCTACTCGTCAAATACATAGAAAACGGGAGAATAATAAGGGATTTGCCGTCGGTAAAAGAAATAAGAAATTATGTTATAGACCAATTAAAGAAAATTACTCCACAGTGATCTCTTTTGTATTTTCTAGGCTTCTATTGAATGCTATTTCTACTATAGGTTCCATTCTCCTTATAGCATTATATAATCTCAAATTTACACTTCTTACTATAATACCAAATTTATAGTTATCTATTGAATCTTTTTCTGTGGCTTCAGCGATTAATATTCTTCTTAAAGTTCTTAATTCTTCCATGGCCTCATTTATTATCTTTATATCTTCTTTGTTAAGTACTTTTATTGTATGGTCGATTATTACAGTAGACTGCTCTATCAAATCATTAAAACGATTCCAATATGTTTTTAATTCTTCTAGATCTTGTGGAGGTAATGCAAGTAAATCATTTGAGGCCTCACTAATTTCGTCTGCTGCTTCCTCTATTGCTTTTATTAATATCCTATTACCTATCAGTTGAATTCTTTTGACTCCTATCATATATGCTAAGCTTCTATTTGATTGCGAGAGAATTAATTGCCTTAAAGCTAAGTAATACAGCCTATCTATTTCCCTTTCTAATTCAACTGTTTCTTGTAAAAATGTTCTGCTACCTTCCTTTATTCCTAAACTAAGATAATGCAGCATTTGCTTTAGGTTATTTACTAGTCTGTTAAGTAAGCTATTCATAGTGTATTTGGTAGGATCCAAAAATGATTGGATTTGAATACTGTCCACATTCTGTGCTGTTATTTCAAATCCTATAAGACTCCTTACTGAGTCTTTTATCTTCCTAAGCAGATCTTCACTAAACATTTTCTCCTTGCTTTCAATTTCTATTTTATCAAATCCTAATATATAAAGACCATAAACTATCCTAGTAATTATTTCTGGCATTACTAGGTTTGAAATAACCACTTTTATTTCTCTTGGTGAACCTTGCAATTTCATATTAGGAGGATATATTTTAAGGCTTCCATCTTCATCTGTTTCAAGGTACACACTCTCCCCAGCGTTTAGACCTACTTCTTTTACCCATTCTGCTGGTAGTGAAACCATTAAGGTTGATTTTCCAAATTTTTGAACTCTACGTACCTCCATTTTTATCACTATGCTATGTGTTATATACATTTCAAAGTTTATAAAAGTAGTTTAAATGTGTATCAGACAATTTTAATCTCGGGGATTTTGCCATAACCATTAATAAATATATATTCTGAACCAGTAGACGGAATAATTCGTATACCATATGGTCTTCTTTTATTAAACTGTATAGCTATACTATCTAGCAATATTTTAGAATATAGATCCCTATCTCTAGATATTGCAACCATATCTAGTCCAGCTACACATGCAAAAGTTAATTGCTGTAAATGTGGTAGCTTAAGGCTTCCTTCTTCTACCCTTTTTATGAGTAATGAGTCTTCTGCTATCGGTAACATAGTTTCTGAAAAACCTATTGGAGTAATTTTTTGTTTCCACGCTTCACTGAAAATTTCTTTATTCAACTCTAGCACAGTGTATGTATTCCCCGGAGAGAATAATTTACCGCTCTTTTTTTCTATTATTTCAGCGACACTTTCATTCATCCAAGGTGATAAGGAAATATCTATTCCTAAGTATCTTAAATTTAGTAATTTAGAGAATTTTACCCCTAGTTGGTTTGCTTCGGCAAAACTTTTGCTAACTTTCCCTTCTAAATAATCATTTGTATACAAAAGAGATATTGCAAAAGAGTCGAATACCGTATTTGCCGAGCCTACTGGAAAATATGGTGTCAATAAGAAATCATCATATATCAAAATTGCTACTCTAGTGGAAAGTTCTGGATCTAGTGAATATATAAAATCTGATAGATTTTTTACATCTTCAGTCCTCTTTAGCAGAATAGATGCATATATATTATTATTAGTCTTTAATATATCTGGGATTTCTCTAATTCTTTGATCATTAGATTTAACGTGGATTAATGAAAAGATGATATCATTGTTTTTAGGTATTAAATCACTCAATTTATCAAATGATACATTAGCAGGAGTAGGAGGAAAAGCTATTCTTTTTGTCCATATTTTTTCATCTTTTATACTTTCAAGTTCATTTACATATTTTTCTATCTTGTCTTTCTCTAGATCTGTTACAAAAATAGTTAGTGCTCTTATTTTCATGTATTCGATTAGTATTGACAAATATTTTATTTTTACTTTCTCAATACTATCTTATATGCAAAAGCTTGTCATACTCGTTTCTAATAATAGTCTCGATGTAATGTATCATGCTCTTACTTTAGGACTTTCAGCTAGAGCACTAGGTTGGACTGTTAAGGTCTTTGTTATATCACAAGCTGTAGGGCTTTTTATTAGAGGAAGTAAAAAGAAATTTTCGATGCCATTTTTTGCAAGGCTTTTCTTAAATTGGCAAATGAAAAGATTAAAGATTACAGACGCAGATAAGATGCTTGCTGAGGCCCTCAAAGAAAACGTGGAATTTTATGTAGATGAAGCAGGGCTAAAAATAATTGGGGCTAGTAAGGAGGATTTAATTGATGGTGTAAAACTGTCGGGAAGTATAACTTTTCTTACTGAAGCTAGAGAAGCAGATGTGGTGATTTCTTTATGATTATCGATTCAGACGAAGTATGTCCAGTAGTTCTAGTTCAAGTACTGAGAGCATTTAGGGATTCTAAAGAAGGAGAAGAAATAATTGTAAAAACTAAATGGGAGGCCGCAGTTCAAGAACTTAAGAAATGGTGTGATGAGACCGGGAATGAGTATTTAGGTTGGGGAAAAGAAGGGAATAAATTTGTTATAAAAATGAGAGTTTCAAAGAAAAAATAATGCTTTTAAGTTATTATATAGTTAAAATAAATTGGCGGTCAATATTGTGTCATCAAAGGAACTCCACGTTTTTGATAATCCAATTCAACTGATAGAAGGAATGTGGCCTACTCCACTGCTTAAGTTGAGTATTGGAGAGAATATTTGGGCAAAACTAGAGTTCTATAATCCATTTAGTCATAGCATAAAAGATAGAACTGCACTATTTTTATTCAAGGAAGCAATAAAGAGAAATGTAAAATCGCTAGTAGAAGCGACATCTGGAAATACTGGAGTAGCGTTATCCGCATTATCAGCTATATTCAAGATAAACTTTACAGTATTTATCCCATCCACAGCGCCGTCTTCCTTTAAGGTTCTATCAAAGCTTTTAGGAGCTAATGTAATAACTGGAGGGTCATCAACGACTGAACTTTTACCATTAGTTAAGAAACTGAGCGAATTTAATGGATATACACATTTAGATCAATTTAATAATGAAATTAATGTTCTTGCGCACTATGAGACTACTGCAAGAGAAATTGATGAACAGACAAAGTCAGTGGGAATAAGGGTTAAGAGAATTATAGCAACTATGGGAACTGCTGGGCATATAGTTGGCATAGCTAAATATTTTAAAGAGAAATATAATGACGAAATCGAAATTATAGGAGTGGAACCAGCAAAAGGAGAAAGAATACCTGGAATTAAGAGGGTGACTGATGATGAGAATAATAAATTTCTTAAAATGGCTAAAATAGACAAAATAGTAGAAGTTAAGCTTCAAGAAGCTATATCTGGTGTTGTAGAGGTAGCAAGGAATGATGGTATATTGATAGGCCTAACCGCTGGTGCAACTGTTGCTGCCTATAAGAAAATATTTCATGAGAGTAAAGAAGCTACGATATTAATATTTCCAGATGATGCATTTAAATACGTGGATGAACTAGGTGCTTATATATAATTAATTTTTTAAGTCATTTCTATGCTAAGTTATATTCCGTGACTACCGAAGTAATAGTCATTTTTAATAAAAATGGAGATATACTAGATTTTTCTCCTAGATCAATAGATTTTAATAAACTACTAGATTTAAAGAATGAGGAAGTATATGACGATGGTGAATTAATAAGGGTTAGAGGAAAAATAGAGAATAAATGAAGTTAGAAGATTTCTTTAGGGGTTTTTATGTTCAAACTCGCGTAATTAATGTCGATGGTAGAAACATAGTCGCAAAATGTTATAGCTCCTCTACATCTTTTAAATGGTATCTTATCTCTCCAGCTTTTAGACGTTATCCATACACTTCTGATCCTTTAGAGAGAATGAATAGAGAAATAAATTTTCTAACATATAATTGGGATAGTAATGTAAAAGTTCCTAAAGTAATAGACTTTGATTTTGATACTCTTTGCATTTATAGAGAGTTCGTAGACGGTGAAGAATTATCCTCTATATTACATTTTAGGGAACTTGGGAAGGCATTAAAATATATACATGAAAAAGGATTCGTTTTAGGGGATACGAAAACAGAGAATTTTCTATTTAATTCAGATATAAATGTGATTGATGCTGAACAGTCAATAGAAACTAAAAATATTTCATATTTTGCATGGGACTTGTTAGTTTTAACATTTTCTATGGCATACAGATTTCTTAAAGATCCACAAACTTTTTATTCAAATTTGCTTTCACTCCTAGATGGTTATTCTGCAACAAAAGAAATAATAAAAGAATTAACAAATGTTACAAACATTCCTCTACTTACCCTTATTCCTTTTACGCATTATAATTATTTTAAAAAAGCTGTTGAGAAATTTTTATAACGATCGATTCATTCTCTTTCTTTATAGTTATTAATTCATCATTAATCCTAGTTCCACAAGCAGGGCATCTATAGAAATATCTTACGACTTTAGTTCCATCAGCATTATTTTCGGCCTCAGCTATAAAGTCCATTCTGATATTGCATTTAGGACATAATAATTCGCTTTTCATATTCAAGTTTATTAGAACGAAAAACATTATAAATATAATGATTGATAGGTTTGGAAGACCCATAGAGGATTTAAGAATTACTCTCACTCACACATGTAACTTTTCATGTTTCTTTTGTCATATGGAAGGAGAAGATAGCTTACAAGGGCTTCTGACGCCAGAAGAAATAGCTTTAGTTTCTAAGGTAAGTATGGTATATGGAGTTAGGTCAGTTAAACTTACCGGTGGAGAGCCTACACTTAGGAGAGATCTAATTCAGATAATAAGGCTACTAAAGGAAACAGGCATAAAAGAAATATCTATGACAACAAATGGTGTATTGTTGGCAAATTTAGCCTATAAACTTAAGGAAGCCGGTTTAGATAGAGTTAACGTTAGCCTTCATTCATTAGATAGAGGGATATTCAAAGAGATAACAAACGTAGACGCGTTAGATAAAGTTATTGAAGGAATAAAAGTAGCTATAGAGGCTGGTTTGAAACCCCTAAAGCTTAACTTTGTGGTAACCAAGAAAAATTTATCTCAATTAGACAAGATAATAGATTTTGCTATGGATATAGGTGTTGATGAACTACATCTAATTGAACTTCATCCGGTAGGATTAGGAAAAGACGCCTTTTATTATCATGAAGATCTTAAGAACATAGAAGAAATCATATCAAAAAAAGCTAATAAAGTTGAAATTAGAAATAAACATTTTAGACCAAGATATTACGTAGATAATTTAGTAATAGAAGTAGTAAAACCATACGCCAACCCAATGTTCTGTTCAGGCTGTAATAGAATAAGACTAACAGTAGATGGTAAGTTAAAGACTTGTCTTTATAGGCAAGATAAGGAGATAGAGATTATAGACATTTTAAGGGGTAATTATACTGAAGGAGAGAAAGTAGAGCTATTACGTCAAGCATTTGAAATAGGAATAGCTATAAGAGAGCCTAACTTCAAATTCAGAGTGAAAGAATATGCGTCTAAATAAGCTACAAAAAATACTTGAGGAAAAAAACCTCAAATGTGGTATTATAACGAATACAGCAAGTATATTTTACTTTACTGGTTATGATTATATAACTACAGATATAGGGAATAGTGTAGCATTAGTGTATTGTGATAGTAATCCAGTAATTATAGTACCACTACTTGAACTATATAGAGCAGAACAAAAAGTTAAAGATATAGATGTTATAGCCTATAGTACTACTTTTTCCGGTGACAAGATATATAGAGGTAGTTTAGTTAACGCAATTCTAAATTACGTTAAAGATAATAAGGTAGGGATAGATGTTCAAAGCACTGCGACTACATTTTATAGCCAACTTATGAATAGATTAGAAATAATAGACATCTCAAAGGATATTTCTCTTACTAGAGCTATAAAAGAACCAGAAGAGTTGGAACTAATAAAGAAAGCTGGAGAAATTACTACTGCATCAATGAAAATCGCTCAAGAAAAAATTATAAGTTCTGAAATATCAGAAAAGCAATTAGCAGGAATAATTGATATGACAATGAGGACTGAAGGCGCAGAGGATTATGCATTTTCTAGTATTGTAGCATTTGCTGAAAATTCGGCTTTCCCTCATCATATTCCTACTGATAAGACAGTAAGAAATGGACAGAACGGAGTAATAGATATTGGAGCCAGATATGAAAAATATTGTTTTGATAGTACGAGAACATTCATAAAGGGTAACAATGACGAAATAAAGAAGATATATGAGATTGTGTTGCAAGCACAATTAGAAGCGATAGATAAAGTTAGAGAAGGCGAAAAAGCATCTGAAATAGACTTAGCAGCTAGAAATGTGATAGAAAAAGCAGGCTACGGGAAGTATTTCATTCATTCCACTGGCCATGGAGTAGGAATTGAAGTCCATGAGTATCCTGCTGTTTCTCCGATATCTGATGCAGAATTAAAAGAAAATATGGTAATAACTGTTGAGCCTGGAATATATCTAAAAGATAAATTCGGTGTAAGAATTGAAGACACATTGATTGTAACTAAGAAGAAACCTATAGTTCTTGAGACCACATTTAAATATATTTAATAATAACCAAAATTATAATCTTTTAGTTTTTAAATAATTTTATAATAAAAGTAATAAATTAGTGCTTTATAGGAAAGGACTTAGTCTGTTTTATTGCCTACTGTATCTAAAGAATCTACAAGATAAGAAAATGAACTTCCACTACATAAACAGTCCAATTTAAATTTGATCCCTAACCTATTACTATTTTTCTTAACTAAAGTTTTTATTCGATGACCTTTAATTATTCTTTGTTATGGAAGAGACCTTAAACCAAGAAAAAACAATTGAAGAAATTGCAAAGCGAGTCAAAGAGATATTAGAGTTACTTGGAGAAGATCCAGAAAGAGAAGGACTTAGAGAGACTCCAATAAGAGTGGCAAAAGCTCTTTTAGAAATGACTAGTGGACTCAGAACTCATCAGCCTCAAATTAAAATATTTAATTTAGCAGAAGATGGAATAACAGAAGATGAAGATCAAGTCATATTAGTTAGAAATATTGGATTTTCATCTTTATGTGAGCATCACCTATTACCGATCATTGGAAAAATACATGTTGCATATATTGTTGGTGAAGAAAGGAAAGTGGCAGGCTTTAGTAAGATAATTAGGATAGCTAATTACTATTCGGCAAGGCCTCAAATCCAAGAGAGGTTAGTACAACAAATTGCTGATGCAATAATGAACAGTGATATTCATCCTAAAGGCGTAATGGTGATCGGGGATGCTATTCATATGTGCTCTTATGTCAGAGGAGTAAAAGATAGAGAAGCAAGTTTGCTCTCAATAGCTACAAGAGGCTCCTTTAAGACCAGTGCGTCTTTGAGAAACTATGTATTTAGATTACTCGAAATATCAAAGAAGTCAAGTTTATTATAAGTTGGAACAAATTTTTTAATTGAATGAGTGACTCAAAAGCTAAAATTATTGAAATACTAAGGAAGATAGGAGAGATTCCTCAGACAGATTTAGTTAAGCTTAGTGGATTATCAAAGAGCAGGCTATCTGAGATTTTATCTGAATTAGAAAAACAAGGTCTTATAGAGAGAAAAAGAAGCTTAGGAAAATCACTGAGTGTTCGACTAAGTAACAGATTCATAAGATTAGGTATAATAAGAGCAGCTGAGTACCCATTTATTATTCCTTTCGTTAACAGTCTTAAGGAAAAAGGATATTATGTTGATATTATAATTTATGAAAACGGACTAAAGCTAACGAGAGATTTAGTTGAAGGTAAAATAAATTTAGGTTTCTCTCCGGTGGTAACTCAACTAATTTTTAAGAAGATTTTTGACAATTTTGATATAATTGCAGGAGGAGCAAAAGGTGGAGGAGGAATCATAGGTGAATCTTTATGCAATACTGTAGGTTCTACATCGATGTCTAGCATGGAAATTTGGTCGTTATTGTTTAATCCCGATTTAGATCTGAAAAATTACGAGTCGCCTGATTCTATGGTTAGTGATCTAAGAAAGCATAAAATTGGTGCAATTGCTATATGGGAGCCATATTTTACGTTACTTTCTAACAATGGTTACCAAGTTTTACACAAATTTGAAGCTTTGCATTGTTGTACGTTAGCTGTGAGGAATGAACTAGATAGTGAATTTATTAAAAGAATATATGAAGATTCTTTTTCAGTTTTTCTGTCACAAAAAGATAGATGGATAAATGATTATGCAAATTTACTTAATTCTGATTATTTAGTACTAAAAGAAAGTGTAAAAAATTATGTTTTTGATTCTTATTTAGATTTGAGTGAAGTAAGAAGAAACTTAAGAAAGATAGGTGTTTTAGGCATCTAGATAGTAGTACACTTCCATTGGGTGTGGATATTGTTGTAAAGTTCTTGATTCATCTCTCTTTAAGTCAATGTATGCGTTTATTATTGAAGAGTTAAACACTGGTTTAAGGAATTCATTATCGCTCTCTAGTTCATCTAATGCCTCTTCAAGTGATCTTGGTAACTCTTTTATCTTTAATTGCTCTTTTCTTTCTTTGCTCATATGGTATATATTCTCGTCAACAGGATCACCAGGATCAATCTTCTTCTTTATTCCATCTAATCCAGCCATTAATAGGGCTGCGAATACTAAGTATGGGTTAGAGGAAGGATCTGGCGGTCTATATTCTAATCTTTTTGCTTTCTCCATTCCTTTATAATATGATGGAATTCTTATCGCTGCGCTTCTATTCCCTTTGCTCCATACTAGATAGATTGGGGCTTCAAAGCCTGGTATTAATCTTCTATAGCTATTTACTGTTGGTGAAGCTATTGCGGAGATGGCTCTACCGTGCTCCAGTATACCCCCTACTATATATCTCCCTATCTGACTTAATTCTGCATACTCGTCATTTGGATCATACATTAGGTTTTTACCATCTTTTGACCATAAGCTAAAATGAGTATGCATTCCAGTTCCGTTGTCCCCAAACATTGGTTTTGGCATAAATGTAGCTACCATACCATGCTTCGCTGCTACATTCTTTAAAACGTATTTTAGTGTTTGTACTTTATCTGCAGTTTCAGCTAACGTAGAAAATCTAAAGTCTATTTCACCTTGTCCTGCAGTGGCTACTTCGTGGTGAGAAGCTTCAATGTCGAAATCAAAATAGTCAGTCAAAATATTAATGGCTTCTAATCTAATATCCATTAATTGATCTATTGGTGGAGCAGGGTAATATCCTTCTTTATATCTTATTATGAAGTATCCATTTTTAGACCAAGGGGCTTCTCTGGCATGAATCTTATAGCCTGTTCCACTTTGTGGTGTAGCAACATCTAGTTCAACTTTATCAAAAATGAAAAATTCCAACTCTGGACCGAAGTAACTCACATAGCCTTCTTCTGATTGTTTTCTCTCAGCTTCTTCTGCTATAAATCTAGGATCCCTTTCAAATCTTCCTTTTCCTCCTCCCCAATGTACTTGAGTTATTACTCTAGCCACTCCTTCGTTCCATGGTACTAGTGCCATGGTATTTGGTATTGGGGTTAATACCATGTCACTTTCGTAAATTGATGTAAATCCTTTTATACTACTTCCATCTAACTTACCAAACCCTGATTTAAATGATTCCTCTGTAAACTCACTAGCAGGAATTGTGATATGTTGTAATCTTCCAGGTAGGTCTGTAAACTGAAGATCTACCCACTTTATATTATTGTCTTTTAAGAATTTTAGGGCTTCTTCGGGCGTTTTAGGTAGTTTTGGCATGAGATGGATTTACTTTAATTGTTTAAAAAGATTATTAGCCTTAAGTATAAAAAGTGTTCAGAAGTTTATATAGGATTCTCAATTATAGATTAGGTAAATGTTAAAAATAGTTTAAAAATATCCTATAAAAAATCTAATGCTCTACATAGGGCAGAAAAGGCTAACTGAATTTTAACTTTCTAAATACTTTTTAATATATTCTTCTAATGAACCTTCATCTATTGCGCCTACTATCTGATCAACTACATTTCCGTTAACAAATATTAGCGTAGTTGGTATATTCATTACTCCATATCTATCAGCAGTCTTTGGATTTTCATCCACGTTAAGCCTTCCAAACACAATTTTATCTTTATATTTTTCAGCCATTTTGTTAAATATTGGCTCATAAATGTGACAAGGGGAGCACCATGGTGCCCAGCAATCCACAAACACAATTTTATTTTTCTTTATGATATCATCTATATTACTATCGGTTATAGTTATTGTAACTTCTTCTTTTCTCAGTATTTTCTCTGCTTTGTCTTCAAGTCTTTTTGCTATTTCTCTAACTAATGTATCTATTTCACTCAATTTTATCTACCACATATACTTTTTTCAATCTCTTATAAAACGCTACTCTTGAATTGACATAATTTAATAACTCATCTTCTATTCCTTGTCTCTTCTGCTTAACTACAACCTTGGCTACTGGTTGTTGTCCTAATTGGCCTGCGTCTTCACCTACTACTTTTACATCTATAACATCTGGATGAGTTCTTAATAATTCTTCTAAGTCTCTAGGAAATATAGGATACCCCTTATATTTCAACATTCTTTTCTTTACTCCTCTAAAGTACAAGAGGCCTTTTTCATCCATACTCATCAAATCACCAGTCTTTAACCACCCATCTGAGAAAACTTTCCTTGTTTCTTCTTTGTCTTTATATCCTAGCATTAGCCATGGTGCTCTGACCCATAATTCGCCTGTCTCACCAACTTTAGCCTCTTCCCCATTGTCTTTAACTAATTTTACTTCAACTTCTGCTAACGGTTTACCAACGCTTATTACATCTGCATATTCTGGTGGTTGAAAAGTTAATACAAATCCTTCAGTAAAACCGTATTGTTGAACAATTTTCTTTCCATATTTGCTATAGAACATATTTACTGTACTAGGAAATAGAGGGGCTGCAGTACTGACGCATAATTCCAAGCTGCTTAGATTTCCATCAACTGTATTTAATGCATCATATATCATTGGTACCGTAGAGAGATAGTTTATAGAATATCTCTCTATTACGTTGGCTACGGATTTTGCATCAAATTTTTTGACAATATACATAGAACCTCCAGCTTCTAATGTTACTCCTAATACACTATTTCCTAATACATGAGCTACTGGCACTGTAAGAATACTTCTAACATCTTTTAGCTTTGTTGCTTTATAGAGCGAGAGTGAATTGAGCTCCATTCTCTTTGCACTATGTAATACTTGCATTGTTCTTCCAGCTATTCCAGCATAGTAGTAAATTAGTCCTACTTCATCTTCTGTATACTCATAAGGATTAGAGCTTACATTTTTCCTTGGTATATTTACGACTGTATTGTATTCTTTTAATATTGTTTTTTCTCTTTCATATATTTCTTCATCTGTGAATATGATATCTGGATTTGAATCCTCTAAAATGAACTTTAAGTCTTCTGCAGAAGTAAGTGGATCAATAGCTACTATTTTTCCTCCAGCCCATAAGATAGCTAAATAGGCTAAAATTGACTCAATTGAGTTAGACATTATATGAGCTACTGTACTCCCAGAAGATATATTAGAAGCAATTTTGCTAATTTCTTCTGCAGCCTGTTCATAAGTTAATGTTTTATTCTCACTTATTAAAAATGGCTTAGATGGGGTCTTTTTACTCCATTCGTAAACAAGCTTTGCTAAACTCATATACTCTTGTTTATACTAGGTGTTTTATATGATAAAAATTTTTGGTCTTTCAAGAATTCATATTACACTTATCGATTTAGAGGGCAAATATGGTAGAATCGATGGAGGTGTCGGTGTAGCATTAAAATATCCAAGAATAGTTGTTAGCACGGGCAATTGTAAAAGAATTGACCTTAAGCTTCCGTTTGATATTCCAAGTTTTTGTGTAGAGGAGGATTTTGAAGAGCACATTGGATTAGGACATACAACACAATATCTTCTCTCGATAGCAAAGCTAGGAGCAGAATATAATTTGAGGAACATAGACGTCATTGAATTGGCAAAAATGGTGAAACGTGGAGGTACGTCAGGCATTGGTGTATATGCTTTTAAACATGGTGGTTTTATACTTGATGGAGGGCATTCTACGAAGGTTAAAAAAGAGGCTACTCCGTCAGATTTCTCTTCTTTTCCGCCTCCTCCTCTAATTGCAAGACATAATTTTCCTTGGTACATTTATGTTAATGTACCATCAAAAGGTCGTAAAATATTTGGAAAAGAAGAGCTAGAAGCATTTAAGAATGCTAAATTAGAAGGAATAGATACATTAAGTAGGGTCATTTTGATGAAACTTGTTCCTTCGGTGATAGAAAATGATCTAGAAGAAGCGTTAGAAGCTATTTGGCTTATCCAAGGTCTAGGGTTTAAAAAAGTAGAAGTAAATTTTCAATCCGAAGAAGTGAAAGATCTAATGAAAAAACTTTATTCTAAAGGTTTTCCAGCTGGAATTTCTTCTTTTGGCCCGGCAATTTATACCTTTGTAAGAACTAAAAGAGAAGGAGAAGAGCTTGTTAGCTCATTTGGGGGATTTATAACTGAGCCAAACAACGAAGGTGCTAGAGTTCAATGGCTGAAAGATTAAATTACGATAATTTCCTACTTGATGATTTAAGAAAAGTATATGGTAGTTATTTAAACGATTTCCTAAACTCATTACTCTTACCTAACAGCAGGCTTTATGTTAGAGTTAATACTTTGAAGACTAGTGTCGAGAATATATTAAAAACCTTAGAGTTTCTTCAACAAGATAATGACTTTAATGAGGCACTCTATGTTAGGTTAAAAGGTCCAAACAAAATAGGAGAGCATGATACAAAAGTTATAGTTGATAAGAGAACAGCTGAAAGTGTGATTATGGGAGCTGATGTGTATAAGCCTGGCGTCAAGAAGATCATAGGGAATGGAAAAGAAGTAAATGTTGTTAGCGAGAACAATGTTGTAGTTGGAGAGGGGGAATTGGTAAATAAAGGGAGTCTTATAGTTAAAGTAACAAACCCTCTTTATCAATCTCCTAAGTTTGCCGATTTACCTCAAGTACGGGAAGGCGAAATCTTATTACAAGGCAAAGCATCTATGTATGTTGCACATCTGTTAGATCCTAGACCTAATGAGCTGATACTTGACATGACTGCTTATCCAGGGGGTAAATTAACTCATGTATATCAACTTGAGCCAAGGAGTAGGATTATAGGTTTTGATCATACTAAAAAGAAAGTTCAAGAATTAAAAGAGAAGGTAGAGAAAATGGGAATGAAAATCGATCTTTATACAGCTGATTCTAGGTACCTTAATGAGGATTTTGGCATAAAGGACGTGGATAAAGTTATCATAGATCCTCCATGTTCTAATCTAGGTGTAAGGCCTAAAGTTTATGATAAGAAAACTCAAAAGGATGTAATAGTTTATCATAATTACCAAAAGCAGTTTCTTAATTCAGCTTATAAGATTCTAAAAAAGAACGGAGTTGTAATTTATTCAACATGTACTGTTACAACTTGGGAGAACGAAAAAGTTATTGAAGATGAAAGATTTGAAATTGAGGAGATTATTAGGTTTCATCCTAACGTTCATGATATGACAGGTTTTTTTATTGCTAAGTTAATTAAGAGAAAATAATGCCAACAGAAGAATATTTAGGTAAAAAACCAAGATTGTCTGAAAAGGCATATATTCATCCTACTGCTTACGTTATAGGCGATGTAAGTATAGGAGAATTATCTAGTCTTTGGCATTATGTAGTTGTTAGGGGAGATAATGATACAATAGAAATTGGAAAAGAGTCTAATATCCAAGAGAACTCAACTGTACATACCGATCCAGGGTATAAAGTCATAATAGGTGATAGAGTAACTATTGGACATAACGCAATTATTCATGGTGCTAAAATTTCCTCAAATGTGATTATAGGAATGGGTGCCATTCTTCTAAATGGATCTGAAATAGGAGAATATTCTATAATAGGTGCTGGAGCTGTAGTAACTCAAGGTACCAAAATTCCTCCCTATAGTGTTGCTGTTGGGGTTCCTGCTAAAGTGATAAAGAAAGTTACTGAAGAGGAGATAAAGTTAATTTCGGAGAATGCAGAAGAGTATTTAAAACATGTTAGGAGGTTTATGAAAATTGAATAGAGACCTAAAAGCTTTTAGATGGTTTGTAAAAACGCAGATCTTGAAAGATCCATTTAACCCTGGTTACGCTACATTTAAGGTAACGTCTAGATGTAATCTTCATTGTACTTTTTGTTTACCAGAATATTATTCGGGCAAATTGGGAGAGGCTAGTACAGAGACCGTGAAAAAAATTATTGATAATTTAAGAGACTCCTCTATAGTTGTACTTTCGTTTGAAGGGGGAGAACCAACATTACGTAATGATATATTAGAACTTTTAAAATATGCTCACGACGGCTCATTCTATGTCATGTTAACAACAAACGGATATAGGTTGAATGATGAAAATTTTCTTTCCAAATTGTCGGATAGTATAGATTTTTTGCACTATTCAATAGATGAGTATCATTGGAATGCAAAGGCTATAGATACCCTATGTAAATTTAGGCAATATGGTCTTAAGGTTAATGTGCAGACTGTTGTTACCAGACATAATCTTAATAAACTAGAAGAAAAAGTCAGAAAGGTGTATGAATGTAGATATAAGATTGTTATATTGCCTGCAATAGATTATCCAGAATCCAAGATAAAGCTAGCACCAGATCCTTACGAGCTTTATGGAGTTCTTTCAGAATTAAAGAAAAAATATGGACCAACTATTAACAATTCATGGGGATTTATTAACGCTCTAATTGGAAAGACCCAAATAAAAAGAGTCGTAAGCTATGCAATTACAATTTATCCTAATGGAGATCTTCCTTATCCAGATGATATAAACGGAAAAATTGTTGGTAATCTATCATATGAGAAATTAGATGATATTCTGAAAAAACCTGTTGTTAAAGAGCTACAAAGGTATATGTTGAATAATCAAGCTAAATTTGAATATTTGCACTTGCAAACTGCTTCGTTTAATAGTGTAAAAGATTTGGCTGAATACGTATATGAAATGGTAAAGTGGAGATTTAGGGGAGAAACCTAACCAAAAATTTTTTTATAAATTTCTTGTAAATCTTCTGTTACAAGATGAGTATATATCTGAGTGGTTCGTATATCTTTGTGTCCTAGTATTTTTTGGACTACTGGTAATGGCATTCCTTTTCTTATTGCTTGGGTTGCAAAAGTGTGTCTTAATATATGTGGCCTTAAATCGATTCCTAGCTTTTTTCCTAGTCTCTTTAGTTTTCTATAAAGAGCATCATAAGTTATGTTAAAGAGTTTTTGATCATTACTCATATTCTTTATATATTTTTCAAGCATTTTTCTAGTTTCCTCTGTGAAGAACACTATTCTTTCTTCTCCATTTTTCGTATTTCTTACTATTATGAATCTTTTTTCAATGTTGATATCTGATTTTCTTATTGATAAAAGCTCTTTTGCACGCAGACCAGTATCTAATAATAGCTGAATAAGTAATTTATCCTTTGTTCTTTTCAATGAGTTCTTTATTTTTTCTATGTCTCCTTCACTTAGTGCTCTTATCTCTCTTCTTCTAGTTCTCGGTATAGTGGGTTTAATATCTATGCCTAACCATTTTAGAAATCTAACAACTGCTATTATGTAATGTCTTGCTGTAGTAGCTTTTTCTCTTCTTTTTTCTAAATCTGATATTACTTTAGCCTTAGTATTTCTATTTAATATATCTATAACCCACTTATTTAGATCACTAGTCGTGATTTGTCTAGGGTCTTTTTTTACAAAATCAAGGAAATCTTTTATGGCTATTGTATACAGTTTTATAGTATTTTCAGATGCGCCAGCAACTGTTAATGCCGATATAAAGTCGTCTAAAGGGTCAACTACAATATCTGGTTTTCCTAACTGCAATTTCACATTATTTATCTTCATTGCAGACTGCTTTTTAAGTAAATAGAGTGTTACTCCTTAATTTTCTATGATAAATATAGAAGAAATATTCAATAGCAAAACTACTTATACCCCACTTCAATTATTACTTATTATGGGTATCCAGGGACCTACAAAAGGAATGATGAGGTCCCCTGACCCCCAAGGGTCCTTGGATACCCTATAGATAATATAATACACCCATTTTACCATTTCTCATCAAATAATATCTTTCTATGAATCTTTTCATTATTTTTCTTATTTTAGAAATCTTTACAGTTTCTATTTTTCCTCTCCATAGTTTATTCGATCTTATATGAATTCCTTCTTTTCCAGTGTCAATAATTGTTATGAATATTGGTGTGAAAGGATCTGTTTTTTTGTTTTTAATATAATTAGCCGCGTAAATTCCCGTTCTCATTGCAAGCTCTCCCAATTTAGGAAAACCATCTATGAGATCTCCTAATATGAATGAATTTTGATATTTTAAATTCTGATCAACTTTGTAAAATTCAAAAGGATAAGACGGTTTGCACGAAGGAATAATATCTTCAGGTTTTTCAGTATATTTTATTCCATATTTATACATATATTTCATTAATATATTACTTATATTTTCTCCTAGATAACTAAGGAAATTACCATGATATTCAACTTCTTTACCTACTTTGTTAAAGTAAAAAGCCAGTTGAATAGCAAGATAATCATAAAGAGGATCTTCCGAGCTAATACTTATTTTACTTTTTTCTTTAATTTTAATTATAGTATTAATTATTTCAGTTTTATTGCATCCAGTAGCAATTATTAAATTTTCAGGATTATACTCAGTTTTATCAGTTTTAACCCATTTAGATTTAAGATCAAAATCAAGTACTTTTTCCTTTCTAACAAAAGGCAATCTCTTAGAATATCGTAAATTATCTCCAAAAACCAAGTTTCTTGTAGAAGCTGTATAGAAAATAAATTCAGGTTTATCCGATATTAAAGTGGATTTAAGTAAATGATAAGCATTTAACCCTGCATAGCCAGAGCCTACAATTAATGTATCCATAGACAAGATAGATTAATTTGGTTAAAAATAAACAGTTTACTGTGAAGATTAGTTTAGCATATTCGAGGGAAGAAGAACTAAAGCCATTAGTTCCTCTGCTTGAAGGTAAAATAAATAATAGAGGGTATGAGATTGAACCTATAAAAATTAAACAAGATGAAGTAAAATTTAATGTTGAAAAATATGATCTGTTATACTTCCCATTGCCTGTTTTATCTACGATAAAGGATGTGAAAATATTATCAAATGGCAGTTATTCAGTAGAGAAACTATTTATAAAGAAAATAAAAGATGAAAAAATTATAAAATTATATCTAAATGGAACCAATTCCACAGAGTTTTATCTAGTAAAGATGTTCGTAAACGGAAATATTGTTCCTTCCTTAAACGATTTCAATGCCGTAATTGATTTTAATGAAGGAGAAATTGACTTGTTTAGTGAGTGGGAGAATGCTTGTGGTAAGCTTCCTATAATTATTTCTATTATTGGAAGCAAAAAACTAACAGAAGACGATCTTTTAAAAATTAAACTCATAGTAAGAGATTCTGCATCATTCTTAGTAAATTCTGGGGAGATTTCCAGTATTTCTAAAGAGCTAGGACTAAAAGGAAGAGAATCCTTAGAATGCTTCTTCAAGTTGTGTAAACAAAAAGGACTGTGCGGAGAAGTTAAATTTTCTTTGCTCTAATTTTTCTTGCAATCTTTATCATCTTTATAAACACTGGTATTGCAACTATGAGCTCTATTGGATATGGAATGTTCATGATAAACAAAACGAATGACAATATGAATAGTGATATTTGTGCATATAATCCTATCATATAATTTTGTTATATCGAATCAATTTAATGTAAGTCAACATAATTCGCGATATTACGCTTGCTTAATTATCTTTAGTATTTTCAGCCAAGTCCGAGTTTTTCAAAAAAATAGAGACTTTATGATACCTAAAATAATTCAAGCTTATGAGCAAAAGCTCCCTTCCGAGTTAAATTATTGGTTTGTAAATGAAAATGGAAAAATTAAAGTGCTTTCTGATGCTATAAAAAGCCCGGAAATCTATATAGATAAAGAAGTAAAAATAGAAGGAGAATGGATTTACAAGAGAGATCATTACGTAGTGAAAAGAGATGAAGAGAAAGAAGATGTTATCTATTCAAATGCTAATGCAATTGATTTTCTCTACATCGATAATGAAGTCCGTCCGGTAGAGAGAAAAGGCAAAAATGTAATCTTTAACGGGGAGAAGTATTCACTCTTCTATCGTAAATTTGGGTTTTCCGTATTGGAAAATAAGAACAAAGTATTAGTTTTCAATAACAACAAAGAGATTGAATTAGATAAGCCTGTTGGTTATAGAATAACTCCGCTGTATGCTAACTTGGTTTATGAAAGTTATTCTATCACTGTCGATACAAACGGGAATAAATTCTTGTATAACAGACCAGACTTTTATCTAGGGACTTCAAGCAAAGGGAAAATATTCCAAACCTTATCCGGGAAAATAGTAACAGAAGGAGAGTATGATTTGCTTGGAGTCTGCACTTCTGAAACTTACTATTTGGGCGAGGCCTCTATTGGTTTAGTATTAATATGCGACAAAAAAGTAAAGTATTATTATAGAGGAGGATGGGCGTATTTATCTAATACATCAAATTTATTAGCAAACTTCGCAAATTATAATTATATTATAATAACCGATATGCATACTAGTATATATGATGGTAATTTAAAGAAATTATTTGATTTAAATAATATACACTCAATTATAGCAGATAGGAAATATATATATATAATATCCAGTTCTAAGAAATTGTATATAATAGAACCATCCAGTGACTATTTTCCATTAGAGATATCACATGATTCTCATGGGGTTATTGTTGCTGTGAATAAGGAATTTTATGCTTCACTTAAACTGGGCAAAGGGCTGATTAAAGTTAGTGAGGCCAGTAATGGTGAGAAAGTAATAATAAGAGTAGAAGCAAGCCGTCTTTCTGTAACCACTCAAAGCAAAATAGAGGTTAGCAATGAATTATTTGTATATAATAAAGATATCGTTATACAGCCCTTAGAGTCTGAGTTAAGTCTATTGGAAGGGTATATATTTCTCACGAAGAACGGGAGAGTTAAGAACGTGAATGAGTTTTACAATGCTATACTAAAAAGTAGGATCAAATACAAAATTCCTAGTAAATTGGGTAGCATAATAAAATTAAAAATCCTTGGAAAGGAATATTCGTTTTCCGTCACTAATTCCGAGGGGGAACTTTCAATTAATATTCCTATAGTAAAATTCAATTCAAATGAAGAAGTACTTTTTCTCTCATTAGAGCGTAATGGATTCGTAGAGACTTCGAAAGAATATGTAATTAAGGTAAAAGAAGTAAAAGAAAGTAGAAATTATCGAACGGTTCAGCAAATAGAAAATGCATCAAGAAGAATAATTACTAAAAGTGAGGATGAGTCCTTTGAATGGGTGAGAGTGGAGGAATATCAAGACATTTATGATAATGTGATAATAGCTAAAGAAGGAGATATTGTTACTATAGAAGAAGAAAGATTTAAAACTAAATCTGGGTCTCAAAAGATAATTATACAAAAAGATAATTATGTAAGGGAATATTTCGTATATGGATTACCTAACCCTATAAAGAGTGTTATAGCCTTTCTTCAAAATAATAAGTTAATTATTAATATTGACCTTCGATACAATCTACCAATTACAGTGATTTATGGGACACAAATAGAAACAAGTTTGAAAGGCGAATTTATATTCGACCTTGACCCTGCTTATTCGACGGTTATTGTGAAGGCTTATTACTCGGAGAATATAAAATGGGAATTCAATTATAAAATTGTGGAATTAATTAAAAGTGCTCTTAGTAATGCGGAAAAAATTTCTACTAATATAAAGGAACAGCTAAATAATTATGGAATCTTATAATTCATCTTTCTTATATCTGTTTGCCTGTTAAAGATAATAATCTAAAATAGTTTCATTTCACTGTGACTCGGCTTTTATTATAAAAAGTATGATATGAACGTTCTAAAAGAATATTATGTAGGCCCTGTAAAGATAACAATTACGAAAGATGAGAATAACATTTGTAGATATGTTGTTGAAGAACCTAAGCTATCTTCTTATGAGGAGAATGTAAAAGAGGAGATAACTTCCCAAATTCTGTATATAACATCTAACAATATTGAAGATTATATCATAAAAATTTTGAAGGATAGGGGGTTCAAGGACGAATCTATTGAAAAGCTTCTATATCATATAAAGAAGCATGTACTTTATGATATTATAACACCGCTAATTCTAGATCAAGATATCGAAGAAATCGAATGTAGGGGATTCGGTAACCCGATTACCGTAGTTCATAGATCATTTAGTGAGTGTATAAGACTTTACACCAATATAATCCTAGAAAGCGACGATCAAACAATAAGGATTATTGAAAAACTTGCGACGAAAGCAAACAAAAGTATTAATATAGCGAAACCTTATCTGGAATTCTCTCTTCCAGAGGGACATAGAGTAGCGGCAACTATAAATAATGAGATTTCGTTGCCAGGATCTACTTTTGATATCAGAAAGTTTCCTGCTAAGCCATTAAGTATAACGTCTATGATTTTAAATGGTATGTTGAATGAACTAGTTGCTGCATATTTGTGGTTCTTGATGGAGTATAAACCATTCGTTATGTTATTAGGGCCAACCGGATCGGGGAAAACATCATTGCTTACGGCTATTCTTAACATGATTAATCCAAATTATAAAATTTTGACAATAGAAGACACTCCTGAGATAAACATAGTTAGTGGAAATTGGGTAAGGTTCATAAGCAGATCCACTTTAGGAGGAAATTACGATGTAACGCTTAATGATTTGGCAAAGCTCTCTTTAAGATATAGACCAGATTATCTTGTTATTGGGGAGGTAAGAGGGAAAGAAATAGAAGCCCTAATTCATGCATCAGCCTCTGGTCATGGTTCATTAACTACTTTTCATGGTTCCAGGCCAATAGATGCCGTAACTAGAATAACTGACCTCCTTTCGTCTGATTTATCTAAATTATTTCTTCAGACAATATGGGTATTTATAATAATAGGGAATAGAAAAGAAGGAAAGAAGAATGTTAGATCTATTCTATCTGTATATGAAACTGTAATTGATAAGCGTGAAATAAAATTCAAAAAAGTTATTCAGTGGGATTTCAATAAAAATACATTTGTCCCAACAGATATCTCTTCATTGTTAAAAAGATCATATAGACTTAAATGGATATCAAAAACCTACGGTCTTTCGATAAACGAGGTAAAAAATGAAATTCAAAAGAGAGCAAATTACTTGAGTAAACTAATTAATGAAAAGGTAATAGATTTTTTAGATGTTTCTTCTGAAATTAGAAAGTTTTATGGTGGTGAAATTAGCTATGAAAGTGAGGCCATATCTTAATTTAAAAAAACTTAGTAAGTTAGTGCCTTGTAATCTATTTAACGATAGGATTAAAAAATATATTGAATATTATGGTGATGACATATTTATTATATGCAAGAAATATTATAAGATTTTAAAGATATTTATACCTTTAACTATAATTATAGCAATACTTGGAGTTCTAAAGTTCAAGTTCCTATTGCTCTCTGTTGTTCCATTAGCACTAATAGCTTATTTATATCCTCTTTTATATGCTTGGTCAAGAACCGAGGAACATAAAAAGGTGGTAAATTCCGAGGCTCCATTTATTGCTCTAGTAGCTTATATAGATTCTCTTGTAGATAAAGGGTTAAATTATACTTTTAAAGAGTTATCAGAGATACAAGAATTAAAAGTTCCTAAAGTTGAACAGAACTTTCTGCTTAAAATGACTAACTATATGAATATGCCCTTTTCAAAAGCCATAGAAAAAAGAGCGTTAGTCCATAATGGGGATCTATTAGGTAAATTATACAACAATTATCTTTCTGCGCTTAGTTTAGGAATCACTGTTAGGGATAGATTAAAAGATGCTCTAAAGGATCTATTAAATGATCTGAAGGATTCCTACAAAAGTTACGTAGAAAAATCTACTGAATTAACTGAACTAGAATTTTCATTGTTTTTATTACTCCCGATAGTGCTCATAGGTTTCTCGTTTACTTTTAAAGTATCTTTAACTGAACTATTCCTTCCTTTATTGTTTGTTCCTCCAATAATTTTTCTTGTTTCATCTATCCAACCCAATGTAGAATATAACATAAAATACGGTAAATATCTTTACACCTTGGTTATGATTCCGGTTCTCCTACTTATTCCAAACATTAATTTGGAATATAAGATCTTAGGCTCTATTTCAGTACTTTTAGTGTTGAGTTACTACATATATTCACAGATAACATTAGCTAATGAGCTTGAGAAATCGTTGCCTATTCTTCTCAA
The DNA here is from genome assembly GCF_059755235.1 of Sulfurisphaera sp. Taxonomy (NCBI): domain Archaea; kingdom Thermoproteati; phylum Thermoproteota; class Thermoprotei; order Sulfolobales; family Sulfolobaceae; genus Sulfurisphaera; species Sulfurisphaera sp. The sequence goes on along the minus strand of NZ_DBPRYF010000046.1, from coordinate 182,953 downwards.
AGAAGTTTCTGAATATCTCAAAATAGGCTACACAATACAAAATGCAATACCAAAAGTAAAATTAAATTCTAGGAGAGTTAACATAATCTTAGAAAACTTTCTTAGAAAACCAGACTCGGTTAGTTCTCCTTCAAAGTTATTCAATGTTACATTTAAGCTTCTGTTCATTATTGCTAAGACAGGTTCATCGTCTATTTCTTTAGAGGAATTAGCTAATTCTATTAGTGAGATAATTTACAATAAAAACAATTTGATAAAGCAGCTAAAATTATTTGATATTATGGCTATTCTTACGCCAATTATGTTATGGTTAACTTTTGGTATGTTAGGGAAGATATCTATCACGACGATCCCTAGTGTTAGCATTATTTCAGCTTATAGTGTAGCTTCTGTTTTAATATTCTCCAAGATATCAAGGTTTACATTACTTTACTTTCCATCAATGTTATTAATGGCTATTATCTTAGCAATACTTTCAGTATTGCCTCCCGTCTTTTTATGAATATAAAATAATGAAGTGGGATGAAAAAACTACAAAATAAAACAAAAGGTATCTCATCGATTTTAGGTACTGTAATTGTTTTAGCTATAACAATAGCCTTAGGTGGTTTACTATATGCATATTCTAATGGTATGTTTAGCAACTTAACGCAAAATGCAAATGTAAATGCACAAGCTCAAATAATAGTAAATCCTTCTACTAATCAATCATATCTACAGTATAGCTTAACAAACAATGGTAATTTGCAAGTGAGTATAACTTCAATAGATATTGGAAATCATACTATTGAGAACTTAAATATAACGTTAAACCCAGGTGAGTCCTATCAAAATGTTACAACATTATCAAGCACTGCAAATTCTAATGTAAAATTTCAAGCAGGTAGTTATTATACCGTTATTTTCATCGGCCATACTGCTACTGGTAAACCATTCTCAATAGCCTTAAATGTCTTGGCCTCTGAGACTGCGTGATCAAGATGAAAGGTATATCATCAATTTTTTCTTCCCTTATTGTTACACTTGTAACCCTATCCTTAGCAGTTCCTTTATTTCTCTATTTTAATTCCATATACAATACAAATTCAAATACTGTAGGACAGAACTTCAATAAATTGAATAACGCCTTGTCTACCCAATTTAGTGTGATAAAACTAGGTAATAAACCGAGTCAAATATATGTTTATAATTATGGGAGTTCAGTCATAAATATTAGTCTATTAATGATAAATAATTCTAGTTATCATATAAATGTTATATTAAAACCTAATGAAATAATTTCACTTAGTGATATGGTAACTAAAATATCTAATGTTTCTCTAGAGAATGCCACAATAATTATTGAGGCTAATGGAAATTATTACTATGTTAATTAAATATTATACACTTAAGTTATTTCTAAGTCTTTTTTTACAGTTATCTCAATCTCAAGGTCTTTTTGTAATGCTTCAAGTATTTCTTCTCCTTTTTCTGTAAGCTTATACACCTTGTGTGATCCTTTAGAATAGATAATCTCGATGAGTTTTAGTTCCTCAAGAATATGAAATAATGCCAAAACTTCATATCTAGGTAACCCAGTATAAATAACTGCTTCCCCGGGGTTTATGTGACCTTTTTTTATTGCTTCAAGGACAAGTTTAATCTCATACATCAAATTTAACTTTTTATTTCAAACATTTTTAAGGCAAACACCCTTCATATACCTTGTGTGTTCAGCAAAAGAGATCCTTTCACTGCTGTCTAAGACTTATTCCATAAATCCTAAGGATTATGTTGCCTATGATGTATGTTTAAACACAAAAGATGCATTCAAGACAATTATAGCAACCATTCTTTCCCAGAATTCAACTGATAAAGCAACATATATAGCATACAATAATTTAGAGAAGAAGATAGGAATTACACCCAACAATATTATAAAAATAGATTACAATGAGTTAAGAGAATATATAAAAAACGTTGGTCTATCCAACTCGAAAGCTAAGTATATAAAAAACGTGGCTACTTTTTTCCTAAGGCATAATCAAGATGACTTACATAAACTTTCTTGTGAAGAATTGAGAAAAGAATTGACTTCTATAGAAGGTGTAGGAGAAAAGACGGCTGACGTTGTTTTGGTTAATTGTTTTAAGTGTAAAGTGTTTCCTATTGACACTCACATAAAAAGGGTAGTCACTAGATTAGGAATAGTAGGTGAAAAGCCTAAATATAATGAGATAGCAAGTTTCTTTATTTCAAGTCTTAACGAAGAAGAACTTCTTTCAACTCATCAATTACTTATTGCACATGGAAGAGTTATTTGCACCGCAAGAAAACCTTTATGTAATAAATGTGTGTTAAATTTCTGTTGTGAATATTTCAGTAGAATGGGCAAAGATAACAGAGTTAATCCCTCATGAAGATATACTGTTGAGTTTAGTACATCGGAATATAGAAAATATAAAAAAGTATAAAAAGATAATACCTATTATAGTTGATGAAGAGTCTAATATAATACTAGACGGACATCATAGGTTTTATTCCCTTTTATTTCTTGGCATTTCTAAAGTACCTGTATTTTATGTAAAGTATATGAGTGAAAATATTAGAGTAAATTTTTGGTATAGACAAATTAGGCCTAGGCTGAATCTTTATGCTCAAGATGACGGTGATTATTGTGTAATCGAAAATAAAAACAAAATTTTATGTGAGTCCTCACTTTACAAACTTTACTGGAAGCAGCATATGCTGGAACAGAATTTGATTAAAAGCGGCTTTGTTGTGTTTAAGAACTCATCTACAGGGCTAAAAATACCTCCTCTGCCAAAAGAATATATAATTAGTATTGCATTGAAAGGATTGAGATTTCCTCCCAAGTCAACTAGGCACGAGTATAAATTTTATATACCCAAAGAAGAGATTTTGCTTAATGATTACTGATTTAGTAATTCAATTCTTAATATTTCTTTACCCGTCATTATTTGTTCTATATCAATTATTCCTTTATAAACTAGCTTCTGGAAACAAACCAGTTACAGTCCACTCTCATTTGAATGAGTACCCATTCCTCTCCATTTTAGTCCCTACAAAAGGGGAAAATATATCAGTCATTCAAGAACTTATAGACAATATCTCGCAATTACAATGGGATAAGAGAAAGATGGAAGTGATCATTATTTCTGACGATAGTGAGCAATATTTTAATGAACTAAAGTCAAAACTAAAGATCCCAGAAACATTAAATGTAAAGCTATACCGAAGGGAGAAGAAGCAAGGCTATAAAAGCGGTGCACTACTTTATGGTTATGAGAAAAGTAAAGGTGACATAATACTTACTATGGATGTAGATTCTAGATTACCTAAAGATGCCTTAATTAAAGCATACTATAAGATGACAACAAGTAATTGTGATGCAGTAGCCTTACAGTGGGTTGGCTATTCTAAAAATACTTATTCTAAATTGGCAAAAGGGATTATGGCATCTACGTGGTTTGCAAGTAAGGCGTTATTTGACGGTAAAGAAAAAGCTAATTTAAGCGTATTTCCAGTTGGAAGTGGAACACTTTTCAAAAGAGAAGCTTTACAAACTGTAGGGGGATGGGACTACAAGCTAGTTCAAGATGACCTAGAAATAGGCACTAGACTTGTAAATAAAGGCAAGAAGATTTGCTCTTCTGGCGTTCCAATAGAAATAGAAGTACCTGATAACTTCTTTTCTTTCTATGTACAACAAACTAGATGGGCAATGGGCACTGGTGAAGTGCTTAGGCATAGAATTAAATACATACTCACATCTAAGACAAGTTTACTCAAAAAGATTGATATGTTTATTCATTTACTGCAATATACACCTATTATGTTTACGTTTTTAGGCTCGTTACTTCTAGTAGTCTTAATACCATTTACACGTCATGATGTCTTAAGTTCTCCTCTGTTTCTTTTATGGGCAATTATTTTAGGTGTATATGCTTATGTAATATATAGTGTTTCGCTAAAACTAGGATTTACGAGAAAAGATGCTTTGTTTTCACTGGGAAGGATATCTGCATTTACTGTTGCGATTTCTCCATTCGTTTTCTATTCGTTTTTAAAAGGCTTAGTTAGTACAAAAAAGACATATGTAGTTACACCTAAGGCGGGAAGTAAAGTGAATATTCAATATAAGATTGTAATAACTATTGGAGTTCTTGGTATCATTTATTTTCTCTCAGCCATAATATATTTACTTAGTCATTATTATGTGACATCGATATGGTTACTTTATTATTCAGCTGGCTTTTTGTATACCTTATTAGGTTTTAACAGAGAATTATGAACAATCATTTTAATACCCCTAACTTTTTATTTTACATCTTGTGGAAACTAATTATATAAACTACCTATCGGATGAAGAAATTTTTAATATGCTTACTCCTCAAGTATCTAATTGGTTTAAAGAAAAATACAGATCATTTACTCCTCCACAGAAAGGAGCAATCCCACTAATAAAATCTAATAAGAATGTCTTAGTTTCTAGTCCAACAGGTAGCGGAAAAACCCTTGCTGCTTTCTTAGGAATTTTAGACACTTTAATAGAACTCGGCTACAAGAACCAACTAGAGGAAAAAATCTATGCTATTTACATCTCTCCTTTGAGAGCACTAAATAATGATATGAAGAGAAACTTATTTGAGCCATTACAAGAACTTAAAGAAAGAAATCCAGATCTTCCGGAAATAAGGATAGCAGTTAGAACAAGCGATACTTCATCTTATGAAAAGCAGAAAATGTTACGTAATCCCCCACATATACTCATAACCACACCAGAATCATTTGGGATTTCATTGGTATCTCCAAAGTTCAGAGAAAAAATTGCTGAGGCAAAATGGTTAATAATAGATGAAATTCATGAGTTAGCTAATAGTAAAAGAGGAGCATACTTGGTTGGTATGCTTGAGCTTTTCCAAGCTTTGATAGCTAAAAATGAAATAGTGAGAATAGGATTAAGTGCTACAGTATCTCCCTTAGAGGAGGTTGCTAAATTTCTAGTTGGTAAAGATAGAGATTTTCATATAGTAGATGCTAGATTTGTAAAACCAGCTGATATTAAGGTAGTTTCTCCAGTTAAAGATCTTGTTCACGCCTCAGAAGAAGAAGTAAGTAAAGGTATCTATGACTTTCTTGTTAAAGAGATAAAGACGCACAAGACTACTTTAATCTTTACAAATACGAGAAGTGCAGCTGAAAGAGTTTCTTACAAATTAAGAAAAATATTTGAATCGGAAAAGATATATGATAGTGATGTTGTAGCTGCACATCATAGTAGTCTAAGCCGTGATGTAAGATTAGAGGTAGAGGAAAAATTAAAAAGAGGAGAACTAAAGGTAGTCGTATCATCAACTAGTTTAGAATTAGGAATAGACATAGGTTACATAGACTTGGTTGTTTTACTTAGCAGTCCTAAAAGTGTAAGCAGGCTTTTACAAAGAATTGGAAGAGCAGGTCATAGTATAAGAAGCACTAGTAAAGGGAGAATAATAGTAGTAGACAGAGATGATTTAGTAGAATGCACTGTTTTAGCTAAGTTAGCTAGGGAACGAAAGATAGATAAAATACATATCCCTATGAACCCGCTAGATGTTCTTTCTCAGTTAATTGTAGCAGCGTCTTTAATTTCACCAATAAAGAAAGATAACCTTTTTAATATAATAACAAAGGCTCATAACTATAAAGATCTTACGATGAATGAGTTTGAAAGTGTTCTCAATTATTTACAAGGAGCCTTTGAACTTGAATCTAAGAACGTTTATGCTAAAATTAGAATGGAAGACGATATTATAAAACCAAAGAGAGGGGCAAGGATGATCTTCTTTTTGAACAGTGGTACAATCCCTGACGAAGCAGATATAGGTGTAAAGACTGAAAATGGAAAGTATGTAGGCAATCTGGAAGAAGAATTTGCAGAAATATTAATGCCAGGGGATATTTTTGTACTTTCTGGGAAAACGTATGAATTTGTCAGAAGTGAGGGTAATGTGATTATTGTAAAAAATGCTGAAGGACAAAGACCTACAGTACCCAGTTGGTTCTCAGAGATGCTTCCACTAGCCTATGATTCAGCGTTAGAAGTTTCTAGATTTAGGGGATTTGTAAGTGAGTTAATAGAAAAAGGAGTAGATAAGAAAGAAGCAATCGAGATCATTTCAAAAGAGTTTGAGCTAAGTAAACATGCTGCATGGTCGATCTATGAGTATGTTTTAGAAGAGTATCTTTTTACGGGTGGTCTTGTTCCTAGCAATAATCTTATTTTAATAGAGACTTACGATGATGAAGAAAATAGAAGAAATTTCATATTCCATGCTCTATTTGGTAGGAGAGCATTGGACGCATTATCAAGAGCGGTTGCTTACGTCGTGAGTGAAGATTTACACACAGATGTAAGAATATCGGTCACTGACAACGGTTTCATAATTACTTTACCATCTTTAATAGACTATGATATTTCCCAAGTCTTTGGTAAGTTAGACCCTGATAAGATGTATGAACTGTTGTCCAAAGTTATATTGAGAACAGAAATGATAAAGAAAAGATTTAGGCACTGTGCAGAAAGATCTTTTATGCTATTAAGACGTTATAAAGGAAAACAGACCAACATAGATAGAAGACAACTCAATTCAGAGGTTTTATTAGGTGTAGTTAGAGAATATGAAGGATTTCCAGTACTAAAAGAAACAATAAGGGAGATTTTAGAAGACTACATGGATATATCAAAGGCTATCGAGATAGTTAAGAAAGTTAGAAGTGGAGAGATAAATGTGAAAGTGATAGGCCCTTTTAGTATTCCTAGCCCATTTGCTCACAATATTATACTTAAGGAGCATTCAGATATTGTGTTAGCAGAACAAAAAAGAGACATGCTAAAGAAGTTGCATGAGAAGGTTGTGGAATTCTTGAGGGATAAGGGTGTTGACATTGATCTCAAATACACTGAAATCTAAATACTTAAAGGCCTTAACACAATTCTTGCTGACTATTATCCAAGGAAAATTCCATAGGCTCATATTTATTTGATCTAATATACTCGGCTCGCAACTATTTTTATGAGTGTGAATCAAAGCCTTAATATTTCCAATGTATTTATAAAACTCTTGTGCGTCAACTTCGAAACTATTGTTATGGTTAGAAATATTGTGTAGTAAAACCACTCTATTATCATTTAATAATATACCAATTTTCTCTTTGGTCAAGGTGTTACTAACTCCTCCAACCCAGCTATACTTTTAAGTATATCAGTTCTAGTAACTATCCCTACAACTTTTTGATCTTGGTTATATACGAGAAGTCTACCGACATTATATATTAGCATCTTCTTTATTGCAGCCAATATATCATCTTCTTCTTTTATGCTTATCACATTAGTTTTCATGTATTCGTTCACTTTTGCGTCGAATTTTCCCTCAAAGAATGCCTTAATAATATCTGCTGTAGTTAAAATACCTAACGTTTTTCCATCACTGTCTATAACTGGAGCTCCTCTTATTCCTTCTTTATAGAATATCTGAGATGCTTCTTTTAAGCTCATATCTGGCTTTAGAGCAATTAACCTCTTTGAAATAAGATTCTTTATTTGAACTTTAGGGACGCTTATCATTCTCGTTACGTCCCCTATCAACTCTTTTCTTGAATCATCTATATGTATTATTACTCCTTCAATAACTAACCTAGTATAAGGGATTGGCCCTATTTTAATAGTATCGCCTACTTTTAATTTCCTTAAATCACCAGATACTCTTAGTAAAATTTTATTCCCTGCTGGATTTGTTATGTCCAAAAGTTCTATATTATTTATCTTTATGTCAGTTTCTAATCCGTCTTTGTATAAGCTTAACTGATCTAAGATAGGAGTAATTATAGGGTTTTTGATTGATTCATAAGTCTTAAGTGTAGGAACATAACCACCATTAGGCCCAGGTTTTGACTCTATTAAACCGAGAACTTTTAAGCTTAAGATTATGTTTCTTACCGTTCCCTCATCTTTTCCTATTATATCTGCAACTTCCTTACTTTTTATCATTCTTTTATATCTATTATATAAGTCAACTAAAGCTAGAAGTATTTCCCTTTGCGTTGATGATAGATTCTGCATCAATAATTATAATATAAGTTAAGGTTTAAAAATATTCTCTAAGTAAATATTCTTTTTAGAATTTTTTGATTTATATTAAATACTTCAGTGGCTATTAGGCTTATATATTCTTGCTTCGGAGGAGGATAAGATATTCCAATGTTAATGGCTATAACTTTTTTCATAGCTTCAAGTGACATTTTATCTTTTATACTTCTTTCAGCAATACCTTCTGCTATTTTAAATGCTGTATAGAACCTAGAAAAACTTGTCGCTGTATGTTTTAATTCATCCGACTCAGTGTTATTCAGATTTCTTAATGCTTTAAATAAGAGATCTTCTGGTTTAAACGAGAAAATAGTTTCTGTAAAGATAACTCTTAATGTTTTTGCTACATTACCTTTATCCTTATCAAGTTTTTCATATGCTTCTAAAGGTTTGTTTTCCAATATTAAATTGAGAGCCTCATCATAAGTTACTTCAAAACTAAATAGTTTATCGAACAAGCTTCTATAGTCTTCAAAAAGTCCTAATCCGTCTTTCCCTACTACATATAAACTAATTAGCTCTTTTTCATAAAGGTCTTCGGCTTTAAAGCCTCTAATAGGTTTAATACCTTTTTCCTCATAAGACTGCCTAAGTAATTCAATAACATCGCCTCTTGCTAAACTTTGGTCTTCTAAAATTTTGCTCCATAAATCTGTGAGTACCTTGACGCGTTCCTTATATATCTCTTTAACCATATCGATTCTATTAGCACTCTCCCTTAAAAAAGTATTAAGTAGAAAACTTAAACTATGAGTATAACAGAAGAAACTCTTAAGCCTAATATAATTCTAATATCAGCTTCTGACTTGGAAAATGAGATAAAACAAATTGAAGAAAAAATTAATCAAGTAAATGAGAATAATTTACAGGAATTAGAGAAAATTAGATCAGAAATAGATAAATTACATACATTAACGAGCTGGCTGACTATTGCTAAATCTCAAGGTGTATGGAAGTCGAAGACGTGTAGACATGTAATTAATGATGCTTGTTCTGCTTGGAGCATAAGTGAACCAGAAAAGCTAGGTATTCCTCAAGACTCAATTTTCGTTACGGAAAACGGTTCAAAAAAGATAATTGTTGCTAAATTCCCAGAACTATGTATTACATGTCCACTTTACGAGCCTAAAAAGTTTTAACCAGTAACTTTTTAATATTTTTAATTTTTTCATTTTCAAATCCACAATTGTTTATAAATTCTTCTAAGCTTTCGATAATGTCTTCAGCTATTATTTCGTATATTCTTTCTCTTTCCTCTTCATCGGCTATTTCTAAAACTTTTTCTATAGTTTCATCACTAGGATGTGTTATTCCATTTATGAATTTAGTTATTGCAGAAGGAGAAATCCCAAGTTCATCGGCTAGTTCTTTTTTACTTCTCTTTTCCAAAAGAATGTCAATAATTCTTTCTCTTGCATCTTTACTGAGATTGTGTATAATTCTCATAACTCAATCCTGTTCCTTAAATTTAATAATTGCTTACCATAATTACTAATGAATGAATGCAATAGTATTTGACCTAGGTATTACAATGGAAGATATCGTAGAAAGACCAGTTCTTAATGATCACTTACAAGTAGTGCCAATAAAAGCGTTGATATCTGGATTAGAAAATTCTATCTATGTTGGATTGCTATGGGTAAGACCAGAGACAATATTAGGCAGTACTGGTCTAGTCAAGGTTAATGCTATAGGATTAGACGTTGAGCCACAGTTAGAAGGTAAGCTTGGTATTGTTTTGCCCTATTCAAAGAAATATGGTGGAGTTGGAACAGAAATAGACGGAATACTAGCAGAAAAATCAGTGATTCCTCAAGACGCTTTTGTACCCATTCCCTCTAATTATGATGATAGGCTCTTGCTTTATCCTTTCGTTAGTATTGGCTTACAATTGAGGAGAACATTACAAGGTTTAAACGTTCTAATTATAGGCGATGGATTAACTGGTTTAATTTCCGCTAATATGATAGTTGGTTACGCTAATAAAGTAGGCATTTTGAGAGACGAACTTAGTTACAAAATTAAGATGTATGGTATTGAGGAGATAAAAGAGTTTAATTCCTCATGGGATGTCATCCTTATAACTACGATGAGAAGTTGGGCTAGAGTTTTAGCATCAAATTTATCGTCAGATACTATGGTTGTCTTGCCAAAGTTTATGAACTCTTGGCCAGTAGTTCTCCCCAATAATAATGTGAAATTTATTGAGCCAACAAAAGTCAATGGTGTATTTGAGTATATAGAGAATGAAATTAGTGATAAATTTTTTAAAGAAATAATAGGGCTTTCAAACGATTTATTATCTTCAATTCCTTCTTCTAAGCCTGGAATAATAGTAGATGTAACAAAAAGTTTATTTCACAAAATCTGATATAGTTTGACCCAATATTTTTATTCCCTCTTCTAATTCTGCTTTAGTAGGATAACTGAAGTTTAACCTCATTGTATTTCTTCCGCTGTAATCGTAATAGAAACTTGACCCTGGCACGTAAGCGACTCCTCTTTTCATACTTTCTTCTAGCATTTTTAATGTATCAATCTTCTCTGGGAGCCATGTAAATACAAACATCCCTCCTACTGGTTTTGACCATTTGGCTTCTTTGGGGAAGTATTTTTCTATTGCTTGTAACATTATATCTTTCTTTTCTTTGTAAACCTTTCTAATTAAAGGCAATTGATTTTGTATAACTCCTCTTCTTATTGCTTCCATGGCAATCATTTGTGTAAGTGTTGGAGTATGTAGATCTACATTTTGTTTATATAATTCTATCTCATGAATTATTTCTTCATGTGCTACTACCCATCCTAACCTAAGTCCCGGTGCTAATATTTTACTAAATGTCGAAGTATAGATCACTCTTCCGGATCTATCTAATGCCGCTAAAGGTGGTGGAGCTTCTCCGTCAAATACTAAAAAGCCATAAGCATCATCCTCAAATATCAGAAAGTCAAATTTTTCTGCTATCTCAAGTAGCCTTTTCCTATCTTCTAAACTCATTGTTGTCCCACCTGGGTTTTGTGCTGTAGGAATTACGTACATTAGCTTTGGCTTTTTACCGTTATTTACACTATCTTTAACCTTTCTTTCTAACTCGTCTAAGTCTGGTCCTTTTTCAGTTAAATGAACACCTATGTAATTTGGTTTCCTTGTCCTAAGGATATTAAGTGCAGCCAGATATGTGGGCATTTCTACAATTACTGTGTCCCCTGGATCAACTAGCAGATTAAATATCATGAATAGTGCTTCTTGGCTACCTACGGTCACAAATATGTTATCTTCTTTTATTCCCGAAATTCCTCTATACATCGAGAGATTCACTAATTCTTTTCTAAAGTCGCTTATCCCAGCAGTAGTAGAATACTGCAGAGCTTTGTCTGCGTTTTGCGTCAAAACATCATCAACTATTTTCTTTATCTCCTCTTTTGGAAAAGTCTGTGGATCTGGTAATCCACCAGCCAGGCTTATAACATTCTTACCTTCAGTTAGCTTTAATAAATCTCTTATCTCAGAAGACCTTAAACTGGCTGTGTCCTTTGAGAGAAATTTCTCAAACATTATTTCACAACTAATTATATAGGCTAAAGTTTTTATCTATTTTTGTGGAAAACTGGTACGCTGAAATTATAACAATAGGCAATGAAATATTAAGTGGAAGAACTATTAACACAAATGCCTCTCATATTGCAAGAAGGCTTACATCTCTAGGATATAACATAAGGAGAATAACAGTAGTTATGGACGAGATAGAAGAAATTGCTTCAGCATTTAAAGAGGCTTTGAGTAGAAAACCAAGGCTAATTGTATCAACTGGCGGTTTAGGTCCTACTTATGATGATAAGACAAATGAAGGCTTAGCTAAGGCATTAAATACAGAATTAGAATTAAACACTATTGCATATAATATGTTATTAGAAAAGTATTCAAAATTAAATATAGAAATGACTGAAGAAAGAAAGAAGATGGCAATGATGCCAAAAGGTGCAATAGCTGTTGAAAATAATGTTGGAGTAGCTCCCGGGATTTTAGTCGAATATGAAGGGGTTATAATTCTAGCTACTCCGGGTGTACCTAAAGAAATGGAGGATATATTAGAGACTTTTATAAAGAAATATTTGAAAGTGAAACCTAATGTAAAATATGTAGAGACAAGTTTTATTTTAGAGGGTGTTATGGAATCAACTATAGCACCTTATGTAAAACAACTAGTGAAAAAATATGATTTATATATAAAAACTCATCCTAAAGGACAAGAACTAGTAAAGCCAGTACTGGAAATTCAAGTTGCAGGAAGTTCGACAAATGAGAGTGAGATAAAAGAAAAGGTGCAAAAAGCAGTAGAAGAGCTTAAACAAATTGGAAAACAACTAGGTGGAACTATCCTACAAATTCAATGATAAGTTTTGTTATGTCCTCTGGGTCTTCAAAATTAAGGAAATGACCATATCCTTTAAGTATCTGAGTTTTTGCATTTTTAATCTTATTTTGAAGAGTAGATAAATTAGAAGAAAGTTTGTCCTCATCTCCATAAATTATCAGAGTTTCATTATCAATTTTTTCCAGATCTTTTGAATAATCTTTAGCGCTTAGTAGACCTTCAACTGCATATTTATAACCTATTGGTGTATTCTCCTTATATACTTGTAACAGATCTGACCAAGCTCTTTCAAGAAGTTTCGACGAAAATTCTCCTTGCTTTCTTCTGAATTCGGCTAAAGCTTGCATTCCTAAGTTCATGGCAATGGATAGATACCTTTCATATGGTTCTGGATTGGGAGCCTTGTATAGTGCTCCAATTAAAACAAGCTTATCTACTTGATTATGAAGTGCATAATCAATTGCTATTAAAGTCCCGATTGAATGTCCTACAATTATCGGGTCCTCTACATTCAGCTCTTCTAACAGCAATTTTAAGTCCTCTGAGTGATCCTCTATTTCATATGGTCCAGAGGCAACTGATGACCTTCCATGTCCTCTCAAATCATACTCAATTACTCTATATTTTTCTGTTAGAACTGGAAAAACGTATTTCCAACTGTTTATGCTCCCGGCTAAGTGATGAATTAAGACTATAGTTTTACCTTCTCCTCTTTCTTGATAAAAAATTCTTATCCCGTTTTCTAATATGGTAAACATTTTCACACTAATTTTTTGATCTCATCTAAATAAATTTCACTAATCATTATTGGATATTCTATTTTCATTTTTTCTAGAATCTCAGGTTTGATTTCTCCTATAACCCCAATCCTTTTGTCTTGACAATAAATACCCGCTGTCCTTCCTTCTATTAAATAGTTATTTTTCTCTTTTTTATATTCTACATTTAGTCCTAAACTAGTTAAGATATAATGAACTGGTGATTGTAAATCCTCAAAGCTCACTTTGCTATCCATAATAGCGTATACAGCGTTTAACTTATTTTCATATCCAGTGTCGTTATCTTCGCTTTTTACTATGCTTTCTCCAACTTCAAAAACTCTTATTGGCATTCTTGAATGTTGATTCTTGGAAAGAAATTGTAACATAGTAGGAATTAATGAGTTCCTTATAGCATCATAATCTACCGTTATGGGATTGACAATCTTTACAAATTCATCGTTTAGTAGTGAATCGTTAGTTAGTACAAAAGTAAATATCTCTGTAAAACTAGCCCCTATGCTAAGATCCCTTATAACTCTTGTAATTTTAGTTTTATCAGAAAGTAAACCCATACTTTCTATCTTGTATGCTGATGGTGAAAGATATGAATAGCCAACAGTCATTGCCACTTCCTCTGTCAGATCTATAGGAGCTAAAATATCACTTCTATAAGGCGGGATAATCACTTCAAGCTCTTTCCCTAAATCATTAACGTCAAATCTAGCCATCTTAAGATATTCAATTACATCTTGTTTCTGTATTTGAGTGCCTAAGACTTGATTTATATACTCTATTGTAATATTAACCTTACTATGTCTTAATATGGGTGATTTGTCCGTGTAAGGAGATATGACTTTTACCTCGCCTATCTTTCCACCCATCTCTGCCAGATTTGTCACTAAAATATCTAATGTTGATATAACAGCGTCTAAAGAGGTCCCAGTTACGTCTATAAATAAATCTGTAGTTGATGTTCCCAGTCTTGTTTTCTCAGAATTTATAACTGGTGGTAAACTTAGAATTTGCCCATCATCCTGCATTATAGCGGGCATCTTGTTATCAAATAACGAGATATTTCCATATTCTTTTCCTTGATCAGTGCTTTCTAAGACCTCTTTTACACTCATTTCTTTTGAAGAATTTAGAGGAACAAACTTATAATCAAGGTTTACAGTAGTGTAAAGTATCTTTTTTGAGTCAATCTTTCTCAAGTCATGAATTCCAATAGCTACTTTTTTCCTTTTCCTACCAATTGTAATATGGAGTTTTTCTTGAAATTGAATGAGTTCTTTAAGCAGTTCCTCATCCAGTTTTACTCCTTCAATAATCGCAGCTAAAGCATATGGTCTACTTTTTACTTCCTTTACTTCAAACGAATATTCACTATTCTTTACGGAGTATTTTGCTTCTCCCAACTCTCTCTTAAGTAGACCTTTTATTGACCTTATAATTCCATATACGAAAAGCAGATCCGGTCTATCATTATTTATCTCTATTTCTATGTGATCTTGGTCTATGGGTTTCATTTCAGATTTAAGGTTAAATAGTAAATCTTCTAATTTGCTTTCGTTTATTTTCAGTTCATTTAATAGTCGCCATTTATAGACGTTAATCGTAGGCATTAATATCTACCTTTCTGCTTCTTAAGTACTCAATGTCATTAGCATATAATAACCTTATATCTTTAAGGCCGAAGAGTAGCATAGCTAATCTGTCAATTCCGATGCCCCATGCTCCCGCAGATGAGTTTACTTCTACTGCTTTTAATATTTCTGGTCTTAATAATCCCGCACCGCTCATTTCTACCCATCCTAATCCCTCTATTTTCCCATAAACTTCAACACTTGGTTCTGTAAATGGAAAATAAGCTGGTTTAAACTTAATTTCTTTTATTCCGATTCCATTAAATATCTCTTTCAATGTACCCAATAAATCCCTAAAAGTGAAGTTATCCTCAACTACAAGTCCATCCAATTGATGGAATTCTATCAAATGTGTTGCGTCAATTGAATCTGGTCTAAAGACTTTTCCTATTGTGAATGCCCTTAATGGTGGTGTTGGTCTCGATGCCAAAATCCTAGCAGTTGTTGCAGTTGTTTGACTTCTTAACATTAATCTTGTAGCTATTTCTCTGTTCCACTTGTATTTCCAACCATTCTCATGCATTTCTTTTACTTTTTCAACTAATTTTTCATCTGGCAATTTTCCTTCTCCAGAAATTGAAAAACTATCATGTATTTCCCTAGCTGGGTGATCCTGTGCCTGAAATAATAAGTCGAAATTATAGAATTCCATCTCTATATAATCACTATAGAATTCTTTAAAACCCAATTCTTTCATTACATTTTTTAGCTTTTCTAAGAATTCCTTAAAGAAATGTTTCCTACCTAATGGGTAAAAAGGAGGATAAGCTTCAACGTTGTATTCTCTCAAACTATATTTTTTCCATTCTCCACTTGCTAAAAGTTGTGGCGTTAAGAAAGTTATTGCAGGTTTTATTTCGATTTCTTCTTTTATTAGTTTTAAATAGGACATTTTTTCTTCTCTTTTAATGACAAATTTTCTAGCTAATAATTCCTGGAGAATTTCTCTCCTAGCATTTTCTGGTTCAAGTAGAGCTTCTCGCTCATCTTTTGCTTCATAATGTACAACTAGTGGAATTAACGTATCTTTTTCTATTTTTATTAGACCTTTTCTTTTTGCCCAACCAAGAGCGATTTCAAAATCCTTTCCTAGTTTATTCCTTATATCTTGTATCTTAGCTTCCTTTCCACCTAAAGAATTTACAAGTATCTCTTCGGGTAAACCGTTTTTAAGCCTCTCTTTTCCTTCTTCTGTTAGTTCATATTTTGTTATTTTTTTCTCTTCAACTGAAATATAGCCTTTTTCTTTTAGAAGTTGAGAAATACTAAATACCGTATCTATTGGGATGTTTAACTGTTTGCTTATATTTTCAGCAGTATCTTCTTTCACTTTTTTTAAATATTCTAAGATTTTTACCTCATTTTCACTTAACATTTATAACTCCACGCTCTGCCCTGGTTGAAGTATCAGTGCTCTATAACCTCTTTTCGCTACTTCAGTAGAGAAGATATTGGGATCAACCTTTATGAGATCCCAAGTGTTATAATGTATAGGTATAGCATATTTCTTTGGTTTTAGCATTTCTACTGCAATTGACGCTTGATAAGGATCCATTGTAAATCTTCCACCAATGGGCAATAATACATAGTCAGGTTTGAAGAGGTCTCCAATTAGTTTCATATCTTCAAATAATCCAGTATCTCCAGCATGATATATTGTAATCCCTTCAGAGCTTATTACAGTTCCAGTTGGATCGCTGTGTTCACTTGAATGTACAGCTTTTGTCAATGCGAGATTTATCCCGTAAAAATCCACATAACCTCCGACGTTAGCTGGAATTATTCTATCCCATGATATTCCGAATTGAGTTACTAAATAATTTTCAAGATCATAAGTAGCGTATAGATATGCTCTTGGATTCATTTTCATTAATTCAACAGTGTCTCCCAGATGATCATAATGGTCATGGGTAACTATTATAAGGTCTAGGTTATTATCAAAGTAGCTTAACTTTACTGGAGATAATGGATTATCTTTTATCATTGGATCTATTATAATATGTTTTCCGTTTAAGTAGAGTTCTACGGCCGCATGACCTAACCATCTTAACTGTGCCATATTAAAAGATAGTTATAAGGTAAAAATTAAAGTTTCTATTTGTTTCTTATGACTATGGATGAGCAAGCTTTAGAGCTATTGAGAAAAGCGGGTAAAATCGCTGCTAAGGCAAGAGATTTAGGTGCGAGAGAAATTAAACCTGGTGCAAAAGTTTACGATATATGTGAATACGTAGAGAAAATAATTATAGAAGAAGGGGCAAAACCAGCCTTTCCTTGTAATCTTTCTATAAATGAAGAGGCCGCTCATTACAGTCCGTTAATTAATGATAATAAGATTATTCCAGAAGGAGCAGTGGTAAAACTTGATATCGGTGCACATATTGATGGTTATATTACAGATACTGCTGTCACAGTAGTTTTAGACGGAAAATATCAGAGGCTTGCGGATGCCTCAAGAGACGCATTACAAGCTGCAATAGCTAATATGAGACCAGGTGTCAGTCTTGGGGACATTGGTAAAAACATTGAAAGAGTAATAAAGACTTACGGGTTCAAGCCTATAAGAAATTTGGGTGGACATTTGATTAGGAGATATGAGCTTCATGCAGGTGTATTTGTGCCAAACGTTTATGAGAGAGGTCTAGGAAGGGTTATAGAGGGAAACACATATGCCATTGAACCTTTTGCAACTAACGGAGAAGGTGAAGTTATTGAAGGTAAAGAAGTTACAATATATTCTATTAGATCACTAAACGTGAAAAATCTGACAGATGAAGAGAGGAAGTTTTTAGATGAGATATATAAAAGAGCGAATATGTTACCATTTAACGAAAGATGGTTTAAGGACTTGGGTGAGCCAAGTTACATTAGACAAATGTTCAAAACCTTAACAAGAAGAGGAGCACTTCACTCCTATCCAGTTCTTTTAGAAGTAGGAAGGGGCATTGTTTCTCAGTTTGAACATACTGTTCTAGTTACTAAAGATGGAGTAGAAGTTATAACTTAATTGTCGATATGAAAAGCATTAGTAAACTTTTAATAAAGTTTAATTAGGTGGCATGTATATTTAATGTTTGAGAAGCATGATAGATCTATTGGCATATGCTCAAAGTAGTAGTAATCAAATAAACACGAGTTATACATTGATTACTCTAATTTTCTATGCCGCATTATTTGTATTATTCCTTATGCCAGGTGTTCAGCAAAAAATGTATACTTATTTCGTAGCTAGGGATATTGAGAGCGGGCTAACAAAATTAGAAAATTTCAGCAAAAACGCAAAGAAGAAAACTATTGAATTATTAAAGAAAAGTGGTGCAACAAACGCAGAAGAATTAACCGAAAAATTTGCTGAATGGTTTGTTATAGATCCAGTAAATGTAGAACCAACTGATATAATAAATAGGATGAAATTGTTGATGAGAACAAGTGACGATAAGATAAGGCAGATTATTATGCTATCTTTGCCCAACTTAGACCCAGTTACGAGAAGTAAAATACAGGTATCAGCAGAGATTGTAAATTCATTAAATATGATATATAAAGTTATAAGACATTATCTGCTACTTGGTAAGAAGTTAAACAGTTACTATATTTTACTTCAGCTACAGTCAATAGTTCCTATGCTAGTAAAAATGGCAGAATCTTATGAGAAAGCTCAAGATGTATTTATAAAAGGAATTCCAGTAGGAGATTCATTAGGGCCATTGGTTGCCTCTAGATTCTTAATGAACATAAACGAAAAGTGGACTCCAAGTAGAGAAGTTGTAGCGGGAGAAACAGAGTTTGAAGGAAGAAAACTAATTGTATTAAAAGCAGAGGGCCCCATGCCGACTGTAGGTACACCTGGAGAAGCTGTAGAAAATGTAATAAATAAACTAGAAGGTAGAGTTAATAGAATAATTACCGTAGATGCTGCAGCAAAATTAGAAGGGGAACAGACTGGCAGTATAGCGGAGGGAGTAGGAGTTGCTATGGGAGATCCAGGTCCAGAGAAAATAGCAATAGAAAGGGTTGCTGTGAAATACAACATTCCGATTGATGCTGTAATAGTAAAGATGAGTATGGAAGAAGCTATTACAGAGATGCCAAAGGAAGTGTATGATGCTTCTGATAAAGTAGTTGAAATGGTTAAGCAATTGATTAGAGAAAGAACTAAGCCAGGAGACACAGTAGTATTAATAGGTGTAGGAAATACTTGTGGTGTTGCACAATGAGTCAGTCTTCTCAACAGCAACAAAAAACAGTTGTAACAGTTCTTAAGTGCCTAAAATGTTCTTATACTGTTGAAAGACCCTTTAAAGAAGGAGACTTCATTCCAAAAATAGATGGTACTTGTCCTAATGATGGGTCTCCTCTATACATATGGGGAATTTATGCTAAACCTTTAGTTGAAAAGAAATAAGGTATTATGTTAGAAAGTTTTTTAAGTGAGTACAGCTTATTATTATTTGCCCACTCGGCCATAGTGAGCGGGTAACACCCGGACTCGTTTCGAACCCGGAAGTTAAGCCGCTCACGTTAGAAGGGCCGTGGGATCCGCGAGGACCCGCAGCCCTTCTAAGCTGAGATGGGCATTATATTTATACTTAATTTTTAATAATATTACTCCTTATATCATATAATGAAAAAAATCTTTGATGAAATTCATGGTTATATAACATTAAATGACGTCGAAACTAAGCTAGTTGATACATCTGTTTTTCAAAGACTAAGGAGAATAAAGCAGACTAGTTTAGCTTATATTGTATACCCTGGAGCTATGCATACAAGATTTAGTCACTCAATTGGCAGTATGTACTTAGCAAATAGACTTGCACAAAGACTAAGTGAAGAAGGGATTATTACATCAGAAGAAATCCAAGATTTAAGAATCGCCGCACTTCTTCATGATATAGGCCAGTTTCCATTTAGTCATGCAATTGAACCTATTTTTCTATCCAAAAATATTAGTAATGAATTTCTTAGAGACGTTATAATTTCTAAAAGTAGTGACATACAAGAGGTGCTCGATGAGTTTTCTATCTCAAGTAAAAAAATCTTAGATATTTTACATGGAAATTCTTTCATTTCATCAATTATCGACAGCGATGTTGATGTTGACAGGATGGACTACCTAGTGAGAGATTCGAGGCATACTGGAGTTCAATTAGGTAGCTTAGATCTTGATAGGTTAATTGACACAGTTAGTTATGGTGAAAATAAGACCATAATTATGCTAGAAAAAGGACTTAATTCTTTAGAGAACTTTTATATATCAAGGCTTCATATGTATCAAGCAGTCTATTATCATAAAACAATTTTGGGTTATGAAATTCAGTTGAGGAGCATTTTCTCAGAATTATCCAACTATTGTTGTCCTGGTATATTTGAGGAATCTTTTCTTAGGAGCAGCATCGAATCGAATTCTTTTTCATATTGGGACGACGAGTGGGTTTTCTCTAAGCTGTATGAGGGATTATTTGATCCTTCAATACCAGAAGAGCTCAAACTTAAGATAAAGAGTTTTCTAGACAGAAATGGACCAAAAGTAGTTTATGAAGAAATTTCTTTTCAAGAGAACGAATCTAGGATAGAAGAAACCGTAATTAAATTAACTAAATATGGAATTCCAGAGCAATCAATATATCCTTTTTCTGAATCTATTAGAATTATAGATAAGCAGAAAATTAGGATAAGAAGTAAAAATAAGGAAAAAAGCGTGAAAGAGTTTTCCAGTACACTACTTAATGTGATTCCCTCGGTTATAAATATTAGAAGAGTTTATGTTGATCATTTTTATGCTCAAAAAGCGAGGGATATACTGAGTTGATACGATTAGTCCTTACGGACGTTGATGGGACTTTAACTTTAGAAAGAGACACCTACGAGATTGATCTTGATGCCATTCAAGCTTTAAGGAAATTAGAGAAATATGGTATAAAAGTTGGTCTTGTAAGTGGAAATTCTTATCCAGTACTAAGGGGTTTATATACGTATTTTAATTTCCATGGGGGTTTAGTAGCTGAAAATGGTTGCGTTGTGTATCATAACAAGGTAATGAACAAGGTATGTGAAGAAATTGACAAGAGTCTTATAAGAGAGTTTGAGAGTAGATTTAACGTAGTTAGAACATGGCAGAATGAGTTTAAGTATTGTGATTTGACCTTTGTTCCGCCCACGCTAAACAATGAAATGATAGAATGGGCTAAATCACACGGTCTTTACATAAAGACCAGCGGGTATGCAATTCATATATCGAAGTCTTCCTATGGAAAAGGTATTGGTGTAAGGAAGCTAATTGAGTTACACAATCTAAATAAATATGAAGTGTTAGGTATAGGAGACTCAAGTACTGATAAAGAATTCCTAGAGGAAGTTGGCGTAAAAGTAGTTGTTGGAAATGCTGATGAAGAGGTTAAAAAAATAGCAAACTATATTACTATTAATAAAAGTGGAAAAGGAGTAGTAGAAGTAGTTCAAAAAATACTGAAAGGTGAAATAAATGGAAGAAATTGAGGAATTGATATACAAGTATGCTCTCCAAAATGCTTATAAGCATGATGGAAAAGCTCAAGATAAAGCCGTAGTAAGTAAAATCTTTACCGAGAGACCTGACTTAAGACCTAGAGCTAAAGAAATAGTGGAATTGGCAAAGAAAATAGTAGAAAAAGTAAATTCCATGCCGATAGAGGATCAACTCAAAGAACTCAAGGAAAAATACCCAGAATTACTTGAGGAAAAGAAGAAGGAAGAAGGCAAAAAAACTTTACCTCCTATTAAGGTTGATGGAGAATTTATTACTAGATTTGCTCCAAATCCAGATGGTCCTTTACATCTAGGTAATGCAAGGGCTGCTGTAATTTCATATAAATATAGTGAAATGTATCATGGGAATTTTATACTAAGGTTTGATGATACAGATCCAAAAGTTAAGAGACCTATAAAGGAAGCATATGATTGGATTAAGGAAGATCTACGTTGGTTAGGAATAAAATGGAATAAAGAACTAAAGGCATCTGAGAGGCATCAGTTTTACTATTCAATAGCAAAAGAACTAATAAGTAAAGGCTATGCCTACGTTGATACTTGCGGAGAAGAAGAATTCAAAAAAATGAGAGACGCATGGAAACCTTGTCCTAATAGGCTAAAATCACCAGAGGACAATCTTGCATTATTCGAAAAAATGCTTAACGGAGATTTCAAAGAAGGAGAGGCAGTCTTAAGAATAAAAACTGATCTTTCTTTACCAGACCCATCACAAAGAGATTGGGTTTTACTTAGGATAATTGATGTTAAAAAGAATCCTCATCCTATAACTGGTGATAAATATTGGGTATGGCCAACATATAATTTTGCTAGTGCAGTAGACGACCACGATTTGAATGTAACTCATATTTTTAGAGGGAAAGAACATGAGGTAAATGCTGAAAAACAGAAATGGATTTACAACTACATGAATTGGAAGTATCCTTATGTTGAAGAATTTGGTAGACTAAAGTTAGAAGGGTTTATGATGAGTAAATCAAAGATAAAGACAATCCTTGAGCAAGGAGTAACTATTGATGATCCTAGGTTACCAACATTGGCAGGATTGAGGAGAAGAGGTATTTTACCAGAGACTATAGTAGAGACTATTATTGAGGTCGGATTAAAGATAACAGATGCTACAATTAGCTTTGATAATATAGCTGCTTTAAATAGAAAGAAGCTCGATCCTATTGCTAAAAGATTAATGTTTGTCTCTGAGCCTAAAGAATTTACTATCGAAATACCAGAAGCCATAACGGCAAAGATTCCATATAATCCTAATAATCCTAAAATGGGTTATAGAGAAATAACAGTTTCCCCCAACGATACTATCTATCTAGAGAAAAAAGATGCAGAAGAAGGGACAATTATCAGACTCATGGAACTATGCAATGTAAGGGTTGAGGGAAAGAAACTGGTTTTCCATAGCAAAAACATAGAGGATGGAAGAAAGCTAGGAGCTAAGATTGTTCAGTGGGCTAAAAAAGAAGAGGCAGTTAACGTAGAAGTGTTTGTTCCCGATCCTAAAGAAGAAAAGCCATCAATTAAAGGATTTGGAGAAAAAGAAATTAGCTCTCTTAGAGTAGATGAAATAGTGCAGTTTATAAGGTTTGGATTTGTAAGAGTGGATAAAAAGACTAATGAAGAAATTAAGGTAATATTCTCGCATGAGTAACTTTATTAATTAGCCCTGCTATGATATTTTTGCGTGACGAAATAAGAGGAGGATGAACGCATGTCAAAACCCTCATTCGTAAAATTTGATGTACCAGAAGATTTAGCTAATAAAGTATTAGATGTTATTAGAAAAGCTAAGGAAACTGGAAGAATAAAGAAAGGCACAAACGAAACTACAAAAGCAGTGGAAAGAGGTCAAGCAAAGCTAGTAGCAATAGCTATGGATGTACAACCAGAAGAAATTGTAGCACATCTCCCATTATTATGTGATGAGAAGAAAATACCATATGTCTATGTTCCTTCAAAGAAAGCTTTGGGCGAAGCTTGCGGTTTACAAGTGGCAGCAGCGGCAGTAGCTGTTATTGATCCAGGCGAAGCAAAAGACTTACTAGACGAAGTAGTGAAAAGAGTAGAGGAAATAAAAGGAAAAGCTAGCTAAATTTTATTTTTTAAATAATTTTCTATTTAAGTGATAAATTTTATATATTTTTGCTGTAATATAGATTATTTAACTCCTTTTGTTTTCTCAAAAATATAGCGGGCCCGCCGGGATTTGAACCCGGGATCTTGGGCTCCGGAGGCCCACGCTTTGTCCAGGCTAAGCTACGGGCCCTTATTAAGTATTTAAGTTTATATCGTATTTCAGAATAATATTATTTTGTAATGGCTAAGCAGATTACACTTTTCGATTTTTCGCTGAAGCAAGAAAACAAAAAACAACAGCAGGAAGAAGTTCATCAAGAGTTAAAAGTTGAAAGTAAACATGAAGAGAAACATAGACAAAAAGAGTGGCTAAAAGAAGCGGAAGAGGGAAAAACATACTTTCTGTTACAAGTTGATTATGACGGGAAAAAGTCAAAAGCCGTCTGTAAACTTTATGATAAAGAGACCAAGAAAATTTATGTATTATATGATAATACAAACCATAAACCATACTTTCTCACTGATATTGAGCCAGATAAAGTAAACAGAATTCCTAAAATAGTGAGAGACCCTTCTTTTGATCATATCGAGTCAGTAACAAAAATTGATCCTTATACTGGGGACAAAATCAAACTTACAAAGATAGTTTTAAAAGACCCATTAGCCGTTCGAAGGATGAGAAACGATGTACCTAAAGCATACGAGGCCCATATAAAGTATTTTAATAACTATATTTACGACTTAGGTCTTATTCCCGGTCTTCCATATGTCGTGAAGAAAGGTAAACTTGAGCAAGTAAGCCCAGACTTAAGGGGTGAAGAAGTAGAAGAGATAAAAAAAGCGTTTAGTGATGCTGATCAGATGACAAAAGAGGCAGTAAATGATTGGATTCCTATTTTTGAGTCTGAAGTGCCAGATGTAAAAAGAGTTGCAATAGATATTGAAGTTTATACGCCAGTAAAAGGAAGGGTTCCAGACCCAGAAAAAGCAGAGTTCCCCATAATTAGTATCTCATTAGCTGGAAATGATGGGTTGAAGAAAGTTCTCGTGCTAATAAGAGAAGATGTAAATTCTACAATTTCAAAACATGATATAGACGTCGAAACTTTTAAGACGGAAAGAGATCTGTTGAAGAGATTTTTTGATCTTATAGTTGAGTACCCCCTTATTTTAACTTTTAATGGAGATGATTTCGATATACCTTACATTTATTATCGTGCATTAAAACTAAACTTCTTACCCGAAGAAATTCCGTTTGCTATTTCGCCAGAGGAAGGAAAATATCTTGCAGGCCTCCATATAGATCTCTACAAGTTCTTCTTTAACAAAGCTGTTAGAAACTATGCTTTCGAAGGAAAATATAATGAGTATAACCTTGATGCTGTGGCAACTGCCCTACTTGGTATCTCTAAAGTTAAGCTAGATACACTAATTAGTTTCTTGGATCTTGATAAACTAATTGAATATAATGCTAGGGACTCGGAGATTACGCTTAAGCTAACAACTTACAATAACAATCTAGTATGGAAATTAATGATATTATTAGCTAGAATATCAAAGATGGGATTAGAAGAACTAACAAGGACTGAAGTTTCAACATGGATAAAGAATTTATATTATTGGGAACATAGAAGAAGAAACTGGCTTATTCCTTTAAAAGAGGAAATTTTAGCAAGGTCTAATGAAGTAAAAACTGCTGCTGTTATTAAGGGAAAAAGATACAAAGGTGCTGTTGTTATTGATCCGCCTGCAGGCATATTTTTTAATGTGGTAGTATTGGATTTTGCTTCGCTGTATCCTTCCATAATCAGAAATTGGAATATTAGCTATGAGACAGTAGATGTTGAGAACTGTAAGAAAATAGAAGATGTAAAAGATGAGACTGGAACAGTTTTACATTCCATATGTATGGATAAGCCGGGGATTACTGCAGTAATAACTGGGTTGTTAAGAGATTTTAGAGTAAAAGTATATAAGAAGAAAGCAAAATCACCTAGTGTCTCAGAAGAGCAGAGATCCGTTTATGATGTAGTACAAAGAGCAATGAAAGTATTTATAAATGCTACTTATGGAGTATTTGGAGCTGAAAACTTCCCATTATACGCCCCTGCTGTTGCTGAAAGTGTTACTGCTTTGGGAAGATTTGTTATTACTACTACTGTAAACTATACTAGGTCTCTAGGGATTCAAGTATTATACGGAGATACGGACTCAATGTTTTTATGGAATCCAACAAAAGAAAACCTTGAAAATATAATAAAATTTGTAAAAGGTAAGTTTGGTTTAGACCTAGAGGTTGATAAGAGTTACAAATTTGTAGCATTCTCGGGCTTGAAGAAAAACTATTTGGGAGTATACCCTGATGGAAAAACTGATATTAAAGGTATGTTAGCAAAGAAGAGGAACACGCCAGAATTTATTAAAAAAGAATTCAATGAGATAAAGAAGCTAATAGTATCTGTAAATTCACCTGATGATATCCCTAAAATCAAAGATGAATTAGAAACAAAGATTAAAGAGATTTATGATAAGCTGAAGCATAAGGGATATAACCTAGACGAGCTGGCCTTTAGAGTAATGCTATCCAAAGAGTTAGATAGTTATAAGAAAAACACACCTCAACACGTAAAAGCTGCATCACAGTTGCAAGCTTATGGAGTAATGGTGTTACCAAGAGATATTATTATGTTTGTGAAAGTGAAAAGTAAAGATGGAGTAAAACCTATTCAGTTAGCTAAACTGAGTGAAATTGATGTTGATAAATACGTAGAAGCTGTAAGAACTACATTCGAGCAAATATTGAAAGCATTCGGAATAAATTGGAGCAAATTTAGCACAACATCTATAGATTCATTCTTTAACTATAGTAAAAAGTGAATTATTCTTCTTCCTCTTCTTCATTCGTCTCTTCTTCTACTTCTTGTTGTGGAGATGTTACTTGTTTAGCATAATCTAAGATTTCATTTTCACTTTTTTCGTCAATATATAATGAAACCACGTATACTTTTTTATCCTTAAAATCAGACTCTACCCATTCGTTATCAAAACTTATCACAAACACTGGAATTTCAGCTATAGCTTCTTGTTTCGTTCTACTTTTTATGTAATTCTTAAATATTTCGTATGTTTGTGGTTTAAGAGGCAAGGGTATATGTATTTCATGGAGATCTTTCATAATTATAAAGTCAGAGGTGTTTTCATTCCACTCCTTTAAGGCCTCATTTGCAGTACTCCTTAATACATTTGCTAAGTCTCCTTCAACTATGTCCTTTTTAGACACATTTCCATTCTCGCTTTTTACCACGATTACCTTCATTTATGTTCACCAATAATGTAAAGGTAAATTTGATGTGTCATTCCTCTATCTTCAACTTTAACCACTTCTTTTGGTGTCCATCCTCTCATCTCAAATTCATGTGATACTATTCTAGTCCCTGGTTTAAGCTCTTTTTCTAGTTTTGGTTTTAACATTTCATTTACATTTGTTAATAAGAACATTGTTACTACAGTTGCCTCAGATAGATCAACTTCGAAGAAATTGCCTTTAACTACTACTGCTCTGTTCTCTACGCCATTTCTCTTTATATTCTCCAATGCTTCCTTTATTCTCTCGTCATTTATCTCTACTCCTACTGCTTTCTTTACATTGAAGTCTTTTACTGCTGTTATAATTATTCTGCCATCCCCGCAACCTAAGTCATATACTATGTCTTCTGGTCCTGCTTTAGCTATTTCTAGCATTTTCTTTACTACAGGTTCTGGTGATGGCACGTATGGTACATGTGGTACGTAACTCACTTTAATCACTAAACTAATTTATTAGGACAAGACATTTTTAATTTTTTCAAGTGCTTGTTTTTTGCCTTCTTCAGGGTCCGGTTCTAGTTTTTGTGGGTTGAAAGGCATTTGTGTTAAGACTGGTATAATCTTTCCATCGTCAGTCTCTATGAAAAGTTGAGGCAAGAACGTTCCTCCAAACTCATCTTTTTCTCCATAATCCGCTAAGAACGCATAGTCCTCATTCTTTATTTCTTTTTCTACGTTTAATTCTTTGCTTAATTCTTCTACTACCTTTAAAAATGGTTTATGTGCTGGGTGTGACTCAGAAGTTACCAGAATCAGTTTTTTAGCCTTCATCCATTAAAAGTAAAAACAATAGTTTAAAACGGTGTTGGTTTTGCTTACTAGGCTAAGAAAACAATCAAAGAAAATTTTGCAACCAATAGCCAAGGGCTTTGTAAAAGCAAAAATAACAGCGAACACAGTAACAATTCTTGGTCTTATCATTTCTTTCGCTTATTTAGGTATAATGCTCTATATGAGAAATGTTATTCTAGGCATATTACTGCTTGCACTATCGGCTTTTATGGATGCTTTGGACGGAGAAATAGCTAGGATGAGTAGCAAGGCAGGGGTTAAGGGTAGTTTTCTAGATAGTAGTTTAGACAGAATAGAGGACATAAATTATATATCTGGTTTATTTGCACTTGGCTACACGCCTATTATCCTAGGACTCTTGATAGGTGTTTCCGTAGTCATTCCTTATTTAAGAGCTAAAGCTGAATCTCTAGGACTTAAAATGGAGGGTAGAGGAATAATAGAAAGAGGAGAAAGAATTATCTTTCTATTCGTCCTTCTGATAATTTATCTAGTCTCTTACGAGATATCTTACTACTTTTTACTTGTTTTTCTAATACTTTCGATAATTACTGTAATCCAAAGATTTATGACCATTTACTCTAATTTACCATAATAAAGCTGTAACGGATTTGAAGTACCACATGAATCTACGCACAACCCTAACTCTTTCATTCTATTGCAAGAATATACAATGTATTTTGTCTTTTTATCTCCGTAATATTTCTTAGCTAAGTCTTCCGAAAACCTTTCAGCATTCTTATAATCTCCAATATCTATGAAATAAGTAACAAGAACGGAGGTTTCAATTGCATTAAGTTCTTTCTTCTTAATCAAATTTAAGATGCATGGAGGGGTTCTTCTTCCATTTAATTCCTCAGCCATTTTCTTAACTTCATCCGGGATGCTTTCATATTTAATATTTAAAGCTTCATATAGCAAATCCTTTATTTTGTAAGCGATAATTTTAGTTACTTCTAGTTTTGTTAGAAACACTTTACCTTCTTTTAATATCTTTGTAGAAAGCGAGAAGCTTTCATTTTCCTTTCTAATCTCTTTTGTTGCTTTAAGGTAATCAATGAAATTCATTGAGAACTTCAAAGGAACTGTAAGGATTTTTCTTTTCTCTTTATATTTAATTAATAGGTTTTCTGAGTAAAAGTTAATTTTTAAAATGTCTGGAAATCTATTACTTAAATACCTAGCAATTTCTAGTAAGGTTTCCTCTTTCTCATTCAGCAAGTTTTTTTCTATTAATTCTGTCTCTTTTTCTATGAATTTTTTCTTTAAAAGCTCATTGTCTAAGGCAGCTACTAGATACAAAGTAGTATAAAATACAAGAATAGAATCCTTTATTTTATCATACGGCTCTAATTCTTGATCTTTAAGAATTTTATTAACTCTTTTTTTAGCTTCTTCTTTGTAAGAATTATCAGTGGACAAAATGTAGTCTAGTGTAACTCCCCCTGCATATTTCTTTAGCTCATCTTCTAAGGGTTTTAAAATTGGATATTTCCTATAGTCTATGAATACCTGCAATCCTTTTATTACACTTAAGGCTTAATTTTTTATAAGCTTATTACCTTATCGGTTTATTAAAGACCAATATGAAGATCTTTGTTGCCTCGGCTTGGCCTTACGTAAATGCTGTACCTCATTTGGGTAATTTGATAGGATCAATCCTCTCGGCAGACGTTTTTGCTAGATATGCCAGGGTAAAATATGGAAAAGAGAATGTAGTTTTCGTGAGTGGTAGTGATGAACATGGGACACCAATAGAGGTGGAAGCGAAAAAAAGAAATGTAAGCCCAAAGGAGTTGACAGATCAAGCCCATGAATATGACAAGAAGCTGTTTTTAGAGACATGGGAAATTAGTTATGATAATTATACTAGGACTGAATCAGAAACGCATAAAGAATTTGTCCAACAGTTTTTGTTAAAGTTACAGAAATATATTAAAGTTGAGGAGGACGAAATCCCTTATTGTGAATATGATAAACTCTATTTGCCTGATAGATTCGTAAAAGGAACTTGTCCTTACTGTGGTTATGAAGATGCTAGGGGCGATCAGTGTGATAATTGTGGTAGACTATTAACTCCTAAGATGCTCATTAACCCTAAGTGTGTACTCTGTGGTAGGACGCCAGTATTTAAGAAAACTAAACATTGGTTCTTTGATCTTTCAGTATTTAATAAAGAAATAGAAGAATGGATTAAGAATTCTAAAACAATGCCGGAAAATGTAAAAGCTGTGGCGTTAAGTTGGGTTAAGGAAGGTTTAAAACCAAGAAGCATAACTAGAGATAACGCTTGGGGAATTCCTGCACCATTTGAAGGTGCTGAAGGTAAGACTATTTATGTCTGGTTCGAAGCTCTGTTAGGATACATATCTGCTACTATAGAATATTTTAAGAAAATAGGGAAGGAGGAGGAATGGAAGAAATTCTGGTTTGGAAACGATGTAAGAAGTTATTACTTCATAGGTAAGGATAATATCCCATTTCACGCGGTAATTTTTCCAGCGATGTTAATGGCTTCTGGGGAAAATTATGTTTTACCTACTGTCATAGCTTCAACAGAGTATTTACTTTATGAAGGGCAAAAGTTTAGCAAAAGCAGGAAAATAGGAATTTGGATTGATGAGGCTCCTCAACTTTTGGACGTAGAATACTGGAGATTTATCCTAATCAGATTGAGACCAGAAGAAAGGGATACAAATTTCACATGGAGAGAAGCACTAAGAATTATAAACACTGAACTCAATGATGACATAGGAAATTATACTAATAGAGTATTGAGTATGGTAAATAGATATTTTAATGGAGAATTGCCTGGAATTGTGGAAAATAAACTAAATGAAGAGGACAAAAAGTTCATGGAAGAAATTAAGGAAGCTCCTAGAAAGATGGGAGAACTGTTTGATGAGGGAAGATTAAAAGCTGGAAGCGAAGAAATATTAAAACTGGCTAGAGATGGGAATGCATATCTAAACCTAAGAGCTCCTTGGAACTTAATAAAGAAAGATAAGGAAGAAGCTGGCTCTGTCTTAACTATTGCAACTAACTCACTAAGAACTATTTCAATAATGTTATACCCCTTAATGCCATCCTATGCAGATAAGCTACATAAGATGTTGGGGTTAGATGATGTAGAAAAAGAGAAATGGGACGATGCAGGAGATTTGGTATTGAATAAAGGTCATAAAATTGGCGAAGTAAAGGTTCTGTTCACCAAGGTAGAATTAAATGCAGAAGAGATAGAGAAAAAACTCGTAAAAATAAGAAAAGAATTGGAAAAAATAAGACCTACCTTATTGCGCTAATTCTACATAAGCCATAACTGGTTCGAATTTTCTTCCTCTCCCTTCGTAGAATTTACTAAACATCTCATAAAAGTGAAGCCTCATATCCTGTATGAACACTATCAATCCTTCTAATGCTATAGCAAGTAGATTTCCTACTATTAGTATAGCTATTCCAGCAGGATTTAGGAAAATTGGAGCTAACGAGGTTGGCGATCCAGCTGCTAAAAATGCCATATAAGAGAAGGCATATAATATATAGTAGTGTGCTATTGCAAATACTAGGACACGTATAAATGATATAGTATTAGAGAGCAATAATAGGGCAGCTTCAAATCCTCCTTCTATGAATCCAAAAATTATTGCAGACCCCGTACTCGCATGTTCATGTTTTTTAAGAATGTAAGCTTTTGCTGCCCAGTTGTAAATTAGACCAATTTCTACCCATATTACTAAAATATCTGCAAGTAATTGTACGTTTGAAGGTGCAGGTGTGCCAGAATGGAATAAGAAGTAGGAAATCCCCGCTAATAGTGTAGCTTCTTGTTGTTCATAGATCGATATGTTAGAAAGTCCATTGTTAATAAAACCATAACTGAATACGATAAGTGGCACAATATATATTATAAATAATGGAAGTCTATCAAGTAATAAGTATTCTCTATCCTTCTTTTTAATAGCGTCTATTATGCCTAATAGTGTACTTGCGAATAGTAATATTGAACCAAGTAATATTGAGAGTAAAATTGTGTTTATTATTGCTTGTGATTCCGAACCTGTTGGAATTATAGCACTTATATGTTGATATACTGATTCTGGTATAGGCCATATATAATAAAGCGGACCCACCGGATATGATGGATTATTGAGAAGTTCATTAAGTCCTCCTACTGGTAATGGCCCAAAAAACTCTCTAGCCAAAAGCCCCGTAACCATTGCAACAATACTCGAATATATTAGAACTAACGAAAGCTTTACCGTGTTATCACTTCCTCTCTTTTTCCCGTAGTTGTAAAACCAAATTGAGAAGAGTAAAAGAACTAAAGCGTTACCAAAATCTGGAAACATTAGACCAAAGAGGAATGGAAATGTAATTATAAGGAATATTGTTGGGGATATTTCCCAGTATGACGGAGTACCATAGAATTCTATTACTGATTCTAGCGGTTGTATTGAACGGGGTAACTTAACATAAGTTGGTGGCTCCTCTTCTCCTTCTGCAAATCTTTTTGGATATTCATAACTTATAAAAGCAATATGTTTTATCATGTCAGAGAGTTTTTTAAGTGATTTCTCTGGTACGTATCCCTCAACTTGCATGTAATAATTTGAAACTCTAGCTTTCGATAGTATATTCATTGCGTCTCTGACCGTAAGTAATTTTCCATAGATCTCCTTGATTGAGTTCTCATCACCCTTAATTTTCTTTGATAATTCCTCTCTTCTTTGTGTCAATATAGTCTGAATATTTTTGATACGTTCTTGAATGTTGCTATAGTACATTTGTGGAGCTACCAAGTCTGGTGTTTCAAATTTTCTTGCTCCCAGCTCCTTTAGTTTTTCGTCTAATTTCGAGCCTTTCTTTCCAACGATTAAACAAGCTAACTTTGTAACTTTATTATTAGTCACTTGCTGTGAAACTACTAGAAAGTCTTTTTCTAATTCTTTCTTTTGTTGTTCCGTCAAAACAGCAATTGCTACTTCAAACCGGGTTGAACCATAAAGTAATTTTAAGTCTATTCCAATATCCTTAAAAGGCTCTACCTCAGTTAGCTGAGTATTTAATGTATCTAATTCCCCTTTTAGCTTTCCTATCTCCTCTAGTAAATCTTTATATTTACTTTCTACATCCGCTGATTCTTTGAAAACAATAGCTGATGTTTCAAACCAATCATCTACTTTCATTTTCCCTTTTGGCTCTATGATTAAACCTCCTAGTTCCATAAGAATTTTCAGCTTATTTATATGGTCGTTTACATCTCCTAGGTTCCTCCTAGCTTCTTCTAATCTTTGCTCAGATATTGGCTGTTTTGGTTCTATGGGTTCAAATTCTTTAAATGAAAGAAGCTTAGTCACTAGTTCATTTAGTCTATTTTTCGTAGATAGTATCTCCACTCTTGCCATCGTCTCGGGAAGAATCACTGTAATTCATTATGTTAAATCTTGTAAAGGTTAAAAATATTTAACTTAATTTAACATGATATTCCGAGATGGGGAAAATTTTAGTTATCGGGGATAAGTATACTGTTAATCTTTTTAGACTTATTGGGGCAGAAAGCTTAATTTTAGATGATCCATTAAAACTAGAAGAAACTCTTGTAAAACTAAGAAAAAGGGAAGATCTAGATTTAATATTTGTTTCCAATGATTTATATACACCAGTAAAGGAAAAAATTGATTCAATATTGTTAGAGCAAAAGAAACCGCTCATTACTATTATTCCTTCTCCTTTCAGTGAATCAAAGCCAGTCGATGTAAAAGGTTTAATACTTAAAGCGTTAGGATTTGGGTGATAGAAATTGGTGTCTTTTGAAGAACTTTTGAATTATTCTTTAAATGACGAAAAAAATAGGATTAATGAAGAATTTAAGAAGATTCTTGCAGAAGTAAACCAAATTGTTGAGGAGAACTACAAGGAAGTACTACAAGATTACGCAGCTAAAATAAATGACTTAGTAAACAAAAGCAATGATAGAATAAGAGGAGAAACAGCAAAATTAGAAATAGAAAATAAAAGAATAATAAGTAGGCAAATGGATTATTGGATAGAGAATGTAAAGGAAAACGTAAAGAAGATGCTTAATGACTATGTAAAAAATGATAATTATAGAAAAGGATTAGAGTCTATAATTTCTAGAGAAGTTACAGAAGGTTCCGTTATTTATTGTTCCCCTTCAGATCAGAACACTGTTAGTAGCATAATAAAGATGAAAAATGTTAATTCCAAAATTATTGTTGATGAAAAAATAGTAGGAGGCATTAAAATTTACTATCCAGATAAAAGTTTATTAAAGGACTTTACGCTTGAAACAATTTTAAACCAGATTTTTGAGGATATAAGAGACGAGGTAGCTAAAACTTTATTTGGTGAGTAAAAATGGTTTCAGAAGGAAGAGTTGTAAGAGTAAACGGACCTCTAGTTGTAGCCGATGGAATGAGAGAAGCGCAGATGTTTGAAGTAGTTTATGTAAGTGATCTTAGATTAGTTGGCGAAATTACAAGAATTGAAGGTGATAGAGCGTACATACAAGTTTATGAGAGCACTGATGGTATAAAACCTGGAGATAAGGTATATAGATCCGGTGCACCTCTTTCCATAGAACTAGGACCAGGGATGCTTGGCCAACTATACGATGGTCTTCAGAGACCATTGCATTCTATTGCTGATCTCTCTAAATCACCCTTTGTAGCTAGAGGAATAGCTGTTCCTTCTTTAGACAGGCAAAAGAAATGGCACTTTGTTCCTAAAGTAAAACCCGGAGATAAAATTACTCCTGGAGACATTTTAGGAGTAGTTCAAGAAACTGACTTGATTGAGCATAGAATATTAGTACCACCTACAGTTCATGGAACGCTAAAAGAGATTGCAAATGAAGGAGATTATACTATTGAAGAAAATATTGCAATAGTCGATATGAATGGTGATGAGATCCCGTTAAAGATGTATCATAAATGGCCAGTAAGAGTTCCAAGACCATTTAAAGAAAAATTAGAGCCCGTTGAACCTTTACTTACTGGTGTAAGGGTACTAGATACAATATTTCCAATAGCTAAAGGCGGGACTGCAGCAATCCCTGGGCCGTTTGGAAGTGGTAAAACAGTAACATTACAGAGTTTGGCTAAATGGTCAGCTGCAAAGGTTGTAATATTTGTAGGATGTGGTGAAAGAGGTAATGAGATGACTGATGAGTTAAGATCATTCCCTAAGCTCAAAGATCCATGGACTGGAAAACCACTTTTATTGAGAACTGTATTAGTTGCAAATACAAGTAACATGCCGGTAGCTGCTAGAGAGTCAAGTATTTACGTAGGAGTTACTATGGCCGAATATTTTAGAGACCAAGGATATGACGTTTTACTAGTTGCAGATTCAACAAGCAGATGGGCAGAAGCATTAAGAGATTTAGGAGGAAGAATGGAAGAAATGCCGGCTGAGGAAGGATTCCCGAGTTACTTACCATCTAGATTAGCAGAGTATTATGAAAGAGCAGGAAGAGTAATTACAATAGGAAAACCAGAAAGATACGGTTCGGTTACTATTGCATCATCTGTTTCGCCGCCTGGTGGTGACTTTACTGAGCCAGTTACTAGCAATACTTTGAGATTCGTAAGAGTATTTTGGCCTCTAGATGTATCTTTGGCTCAAGCTAGGCATTATCCTGCTATCAATTGGATTCAAGGCTTCTCAGCTTATGTTGACTTAGTTGCACAGTGGTGGCACAAGAATGTTGATCCTAACTGGAAAGAAATGCGTGATACAATGACAAAAGTCTTAATTAGAGAAGACGAGCTAAAGCAAATAGTAAGGTTAGTTGGTCCGGAGTCATTAGCAGAGAAAGATAAGTTAGTTCTTGAAACTGCTAAATTGATAAAGGACGCATTCCTTAAACAGAACGCTTATGACGACATTGATGCGTTTTCCTCTCCTCAGAAACAAGTTAGGATTATGAGGCTAATTAATATATTCTATAACCAGTCTCAAGATTTGATAACTAAAGGTGTACCATTAAAGAAAATATTGGAGAAAGTTGGTCCTATAGAACCTGATATAATAAGGATTAAATACACAATAAAGAATGACGAATTAAACAAGATTGATGAAATAGAGAATAAGTTAAAATCTGCTTTTGACTCTTTATTAAAAGAGGTGAGCTAAATGAGTATGCTTAACGTAAGAGAGTATTCAAATATTTCCATGATCAAGGGTCCGTTAGTGGCTGTACAAGGAGTCACAGACGCATCATATAATGAGCTAGTAGAAATAGAAATGCCGGATGGTACGAAGAGAAGAGGTTTAGTTGTCGACTCACAATTAGGAGTCACTTTTGTTCAAGTCTTTGAAGGTACAACCGGAATATCTCCAACCGGTTCCAAAGTTAGATTACTTGGAAGAGGTTTAGAGGTCAAAATCTCAGATGAAATGTTAGGAAGGATCTTTAATCCATTAGGAGAGCCATTGGATAACGGTCCTGCCGTTATTAGCGGAGAAAAAAGGAATATTAATGGAGATCCGATAAATCCAGCTACTAGAGAATATCCAGAGGAATTTATACAGACCGGAATCTCTGCAATAGATGGATTAAACTCTCTACTGAGAGGTCAAAAATTACCCATATTTAGTGGAAGCGGACTTCCAGCTAATACATTAGCAGCACAAATCGCTAAACAAGCCACGGTAAGGGGAGAAGAGAGCAACTTTGCCGTTGTGTTTGCAGCTATAGGTGTTAGATATGATGAAGCATTGTTCTTTAGGAAGTTCTTTGAAGAGACTGGAGCAATAAACAGAGTTGCAATGTTCGTTACGCTAGCAAACGATCCACCATCATTAAAAATTTTAACACCAAGAACTGCCTTAACTTTAGCTGAATACTTAGCTTTTGAGAAAGATATGCATGTGTTAGCGATACTTATTGATATGACAAACTACTGTGAGGCGTTAAGAGAGTTAAGTGCATCAAGAGAAGAGGTACCAGGTAGAGGTGGTTACCCCGGCTACATGTATACTGATTTAGCAACAATCTATGAAAGGGCTGGAAAAGTGGTAGGTAAAAAAGGTTCAATAACTCAGATGCCTATTCTTACAATGCCTAATGATGATATAACTCATCCTATTCCAGATTTGACCGGTTATATAACGGAAGGCCAAATAACATTAGATAGGTCATTATTTAACAAGGGTATCTATCCACCTATAAACGTTCTAATGAGCTTATCAAGGTTAATGAAAGATGGTATTGGAGAAGGAAAGACAAGAGATGATCACAAGGACGTATCCAATCAGTTATTTGCAGCTTATGCTAAAGCTCAAGATACTAGAGGTTTAGCCGCTATTATTGGTGAAGACAGCTTATCCGAAGTAGATAGAAAGTATTTGCTATTTGCAGAGGCATTTGAAAGGAAATTTGTTGCTCAAGGAGTAAATGAGAACAGAAGTATCGAAACAACATTAGATATAGGTTGGGACATTCTATCAATACTTCCAGAATCCGAACTATCGCTCATAAGATCAGAGTACATAAAGAAGTACCACCCTAATTATCGTGGTAAGAAATGAGTTCACGTCGAATTTTGCCTACAAAACTTAATCTTATAAATCTGAGAAGGCAGATAAGATTAACAAGAAATATAAAAAGACTTTTAGAGAATAAAAGAGAAGTTCTTTTAATTTATCTCAGAGAATATGCAGCAGAGTATGAAAGGCTATATGGGGAAGTAAGTCAAGTTCTAAAAGATGTATATTCCACTTACCTATTAGGTGTAAGTGAAGAAGGAATCTCTAACGTAGAGAGTTACGCTAATTCAATACCAGCGTCTCTTCAAGTCAAAAGTGATCTAAAAGTTCTTTTTGGCGTCAAGATTCCTATTGCCAAGCTAGATGAAAAAAGTATTCAACCTCAACCCTTTGGTGATCTAGAAATTTCACCCTACATAATAAAATCAAGAGAAGAAATAGCAGAAGCTTTTAAGAAAATTCTGGAACTAGTAGAAATGGAATCTGCTATAAGATCTTTGTCTACAGAACTCAGAAAAACTCAGAGGCTTATAAATTCAATAGATTCGTACATTTTGCCCTACTATAATTCTTCTGCAAAATATATAAAAGGCGTTTTAGATGATAGAACTAGAGAAGAATTCGTTAGAATGAAAATGATACGTAGAGTGTTACAAAGGAGGAGAGGAGAAAATGTCAGAAGCGGATAAATACGTAAACATTTTGAAAACTAGACTTGATCAGAAAAAGAGTGAAATTCTTTCAAAAATTAATGTGGAGTATGAAAAAACTTTAAAACAGAGACTTGAGGAGCTAGAGAAACTAAAGGAAAATATTTTAAAGGAAGTTCAGAAATAATAACTCGGTGTCTTAATATGAAGAGAATGTGGCTACCACTTCTTTTATTGCCAATACTTCTATCAGGTGCTGTTTTTTCGGCTCAAACTGCTACGAACACGACAACTCTTCCGGCTCCGGATACCCCCCAAGGATTTTCTGGCCTTAACATAGGTGCTGGACTAGCAATAGGTTTAGCAGCAATAGGTGCTGGTGTTGCAGTAGGAATGGCAGCAGCTGCAGGTATAGGTGTCTTAACAGAAAGAAGAGACATGTTCGGTACGATTTTAATTTTCGTAGCTATAGGAGAAGGAATAGCAGTATATGGTATATTATTCGCAGTATTGATGTTGTTCGGTAAGTTCTAAAGGTAAAAATATTTTTTAATCTCTTATTCTTTTCCTTTCCTAAATGAAGGTTTTAAGAGAAAAGTGGGAGAAGAATTTTAGCGAATGGTTTGATTGGGTTATAAAGGAAGCTGAAATCTACGATTATGGAAGATATCCTGCAAAAGGTATGGGGGTATGGATGCCTTATGGTTTTAAAATCAGACAAAATGTTACCCAACTTATAAGAAAATTATTAGATGAAACTGGACATGAAGAATTCCTATTTCCTATACTTATCCCTGAGGATCTTCTTAAGAGAGAAAGCGAGCATATAAGAGGTTTTGAGAATGAAGTTTATTGGGTAACTAAGGGTGGCTCACAAGATCTTGATGTTAAATTAGCATTAAGACCTACTAGCGAAACAGCAATAACTTATATGGAAACTTTCTGGTTAAAGAGCTACAAACAATTGCCAAAGAAGTATTATCAGATTGTCAGTGTGTTTAGATATGAAACTAAAGCAACAAGACCCATGATAAGGTTAAGAGAAGTTTCTACTTTTAAAGAAGCGCATACTGTTCACGAGAGTTTTGAAGATGCAGCAAGACAAGTTGAAGAGGCCGTGAATATTTACAAGAAATTCTTTGAAGAAATAGGAATTCCTTATATTATGTCTCAAAGGCCCGATTGGGATAAATTTGCTGGTGCAGAGTATACAATTGCGTTTGATACAATAATGCCAGATTCTAGGGTCTTACAAATTGGGACAGTTCATCATTTAGGTCAGCATTTTACTAAGGCTTTTGATTTTAAAATCCAGAAAAAAGATGGAACCTTGGATTATCCTCATCAGACAAGTTATGGACTCTCTGATAGAGTGATAGCTGTTCTTATTTCAATAAATGGGGATGATCACGGACCGGTTCTTCATCCTTCTATTGCTCCTATAAAAGTTGTAGTTATTCCAATACCTGCTAAAGATGAAGCTACAACCAATAAAGTGTTTGATTATGCCAGAGAGATAGCTGAAATGCTAAAGGCCCAGGGGATTATAACGGCATTAGATGACAGCAGAGAAAGTACTCCAGGAGAGAAATATTACATATGGGAGTTAAGAGGAGTTCCTATAAGAATAGAGATTGGACCTAGAGAGATGAATAATAACTCAGTGTTTATAAAGAGAAGAGATACATTTGAAGGGAAATCCATATCTAGAGATAAAGTAGTCGAGGAAGTCAACAATCTATTAGAAAATATGAAAACTGACTTACGTTCTCGTGCAACTGAGTTCTTGAGAAGTAGGATAAGGAAAACCGAAGATATCGAAGAGGCGAAGAAGCTCTTAGAGGAAAAAGCTGGTATAGTTGAAGTACCTTGGTGTGGTAATAATTCTTGTGGTCTTAAACTGGAGGAGCTAGCAAATGCGAGGGTATTGGGCATTCCACTAGACGAAAAAATAGATGTAAGTAATATGAAATGTGTAATATGTAAAAACCCAGCAAAACATGTGCTTAGGTTAGCAAAAACTTATTAATAGTGTAAACTAGGAATTAAATAGGGTGCTAATTTGCCAAAGAAAAGAGAGAACAGAGGTAGAAGAAAAGGAGATAAAGGTCACGTAGGTTATATTTATTGTGATCAATGTGGTGCTAGAGTGCCTGAAGACAAGGCTATATGTGTAACTAAGATGTATAGCCCAGTTGATCCAGCTCTAGCCTCGGAGCTAGAGAAGAAAGGAGCAATAATCATGAGATATCCAGTTACCAAGTGTTATTGTGTAAACTGTGCTGTGTTTATGGGTATAGTTAAAATCAGACCAGAAGACGAGAGAAAACAAAAAGCAAAAATATACTAACAAACCTTTTTATACGCTAATTTTATACAATCTTTGAAGTAAAAATGAGGTTTTATGAATTAAGTTTTTATGAAGTCGAGAGTTTTTTCTATAAATTAGCTGAAATCAAGGATATAATAAAAGATGAAGGTCTTCTTACCTTTTCTCCTCAGAAAGTTAATTTGGAGATTGCACAAGGAACCAGTATGGTAAAACATGCTTTTCCAATTTTTCAAAAAGGCGGAGTTGTAATGGATGTGACTGGTGTAAACCAAGCTGAAATTGCAGAGGATGCGGGTGCTACTGCGGTAATGGTTTTAGATAAATTACCATATGACGTTAGAAAAAGTGGTGGCGTTGCTAGAATGGCCGATCCTAAAGTAATTGAAGATGTAATGAATTCGATAACAATACCAGTTATGGCGAAAGTTAGGATAGGTCATTACTATGAGGCAAAAGTATTAGAGGCATTAGGAGTTGATATGATTGATGAAAGCGAAGTTTTAACACCAGCAGATGAAGAACATCATATAAATAAGTGGGAGTTTAAAGTACCATTTGTTAATGGTGCTAGGAGCCTTGGTGAAGCCTTAAGAAGGATCTCTGAAGGTGCTTCAATGATAAGAACGAAAGGAGAGCCCGGTACAGGTAACGTAAGTGAAGCTGTAAAACATATGAAAATAACTAATAATGAATTAAGGTCTTTGCTTTCAATGAGCGAAGAAGATAGAGTTAAAAAATCTAGGGAATATCAAGTACCATATCAGCTTGTTGAACTAACAGTAAAATTGGGTAGACTGCCAGTGGTTAACTTTGCTGCAGGAGGAATAGCAACACCAGCGGATGCAGCTTTGATGATGTGGTTAGGAGCTGACGGTATATTCGTAGGTTCTGGTATATTTAAGAGCCAAGACCCAGATGTTAGAGCAAAGGCTGTAGTATTAGCTACAGCTAATTGGGAAGACCCAGAAATTGTGTTAGAAGCACAAAAAATGATTAGTGAAAACAAGAGCATGATGGGAATAGATATCAAAACATTAAAACCCGAGGAGCTCTTACAGGTGAGAGGACAATGAAAATTGGAGTTCTTGCTTATCAAGGTAGCTTTGAAGAGCATGCATTACAAACCAAAAGAGCCTTGGACAATCTTAAAATTCAGGGTGAAGTAACAGCAGTAAAAAAGACTAAAGATTTACAAAATATTGACGCAGTTATAATCCCAGGTGGAGAGAGTACCACTATAGGAGTTATTGCTCAGAAGTTGGGAGTCTTAGATGAATTAAAAGATAAAATTAATTCTGGTTTACCGGTGCTTGGGACATGTGCTGGTGCAATAATGTTAGCAAAGGACGTCTCAGATGCAAAAGTTGGTAAAAAGTCTCAGCCCTTAATAGGCACTATGGATATTAGTGTCATAAGAAACTATTATGGGAGACAAAGAGAGAGCTTTGAGGCATTTGT
Source organism: Sulfurisphaera sp. (assembly GCF_059755235.1). NCBI lineage: Archaea > Thermoproteati > Thermoproteota > Thermoprotei > Sulfolobales > Sulfolobaceae > Sulfurisphaera > Sulfurisphaera sp. The sequence goes on along the minus strand of NZ_DBPRYF010000046.1, from coordinate 141,321 downwards.
AGATTTATCAGAAATTGGTGCTAGTAAGGCTAAAGTTGTATTCATAAGAGCTCCAGCCATTGTAAAAACATGGGGAGATACAAAGCCCCTATCAAAACTTAATGATGCAGTGACTATGGCTTTAGAAAAAAACATGATTGTAACAACTTTCCATCCAGAATTGTCATCAACTACTGCTGTACATGAGTTCTTAATAAAAATGGTAAAGAAATAGTTTTATTAGTTTTTGTAATAGATTAAAATTTAAGGGTTCAAACTGTTGCCTCCGAAAGATCTTTTATTAGATAAGTCCTCTCTTATACACGGCGTTTCGAGATATTTAGAGCGTAAACTGATTTATGGTAATATTCTTATTCACAAAAGATTATTAAATGAGTTGGAAAAAGACTCAAGAGAAGGATTAGTTACGGCTGAAATAGCACTAGATGAGATTAAAAAAGTGAAGGATATATCAGAATCTCTTTTAGTAAGTTTCGAAATAGTGGGAGAAGATGAAAGAAGGGAAGATCTAAATGCAGAGCTGAGAGAATATTGTTTAAAAACCGGTTGTACGATTGTAACTGCAGATGAAATACAAAAACAGATTTGTGAGAATTTAGGAATTGACGTATTTTATTTAAGTCCGCTAGAAAATTACCTAGAACTAGAGAAATTCTTTGATGAAACCACTATGAGTGTTCATCTTAAAGAAGGAACTATACCAAAAGCTAAAAAAGGCAAGCCTGGTTATTGGCAATTCGTTGAGCTTTCTCCTCAAGTTTCAACTAGTTATGAGATAAAGAAGTTCGTGAGTGAGATTTTAGCTTCGGTAAAGTATGTAAAGGATTCTTTCATAGAGATAGAAAGGAAAGGTTCTACTATAGTCCAGTTAGGTAATTACAGAGTAGTAATTACTCATCCACCTTTAAGTGATGGATGGGAAATCACAATAACAAGACCAGTTACAAGAAAGAGGTTAGAAGACTACAATCTGAATGAAGTATTAATGAAAAGATTAAAGGAACATGCTGAGGGAATTTTAATAGCCGGTTCTCCAGGTATGGGAAAAACTACATTTGCTCAAGCTTTAGCGGAGTTTTATAGTTTAATGGGAAAGGTCGTAAAGACTATAGAGTCACCAAGAGATATGCATCTACCACCAGAAATTACACAATATTCGAAGAATTATGCAGAAGTTGGTGAGTTGCATGATATACTTCTACTTAGCAGACCGGATTATACTGTTTATGACGAGATGAGAAATGATGAAGATTTCAAACTCTATATTGATTTGCGTCTTGCAGGAATAGGAATGATAGGCGTAGTTCATGCTACCTCTCCTATTGACGCAATTCACAGATTCATTAATAGAGTAGATATTGGAACTATCCCTAACATCTTGGATACTGTTATATTTATCCATGCTGGAACAGTAGCGAAGGTTTATAGTTTAGAGATGACGGTAAAAGTTCCAGCAGGCATGAGAGAAGCTGATTTAGCAAGACCAGTGGTAGAGATAAAAGACCTAATGGATAACAAGGTTGAGTACGAGATTTATGTATTTGGAGAGCAAACTATGATAGTACCAGTTGGTAAAATTAGTTCTGGTAAGCAAAATTCATTGCAAACAAAATTAGAGAAGGTTATACTTAATGTGATTCCTTCAGCTTCTGTATTATATGAAAATGGAGTATATGTTATAACTATACCTAAAGAAGAGATAGGAAAGTATAACAAAAAAGTTGTAAGTAAAATAAAGAGGTATGAAAAGAAATACGGAATAAAGACAAGGATAAATATGATGGAATAAAGACAAGGATAAAATTTGATACATCATAAGAAAGAATCCAGCGTTCTGCTTATTTTACTTTCCACATATCTGACTAAATCGTCTATATCCATTCCTTTTTCTACAGTCTCAAGGTCTATAGCATAATTCCCTCCTTCCGTTTTCCTTATCTCTTCAAATTTAACGAAGCGTAACGTTCTATCAATTTTTGCAGCTAAGAAAAGTTCGCCCCCACTTTTCTTTGCAAAGTCACTAATTCCCTCTGCTTGTTCTCTTTCTATATATATCTTCTTTCCGTTTTTTCTACTCTTTACCTCAATTAGTATTATAATCCCAGATTTAAGTGCAATAATATCTGGAACATGATCTTTTCGTTTAGATCCGCTAGCTGGGGCTCGTAGTACTGCAAAACCCTTGTCTCTCAGTTTAGAAACAATATATCTTTCTACTGCTGAGCCCCTTACTTTATTACTACCCACAAATTATTTATAAAAAATTAAGATTTAGGCTTTCCTCTTAATGAGATTTCTCTTACTTGTTTGCCTACTTGCTCAACAAGACTATTCTCAACTTCTTTCATTCCATTTACAAGCGTAGGAGCTCCTTTTCCATATTCTTCGATCCATTCTTCAGCAAACTTGCCAGACCTAATCTTATCTAATACTTCTTTCATTCTCTTTTTAGTCTCTTCATTAATCACATATTTGCCAGATGTAAAACCTCCATATTTTGCTGTCTCTGACACAGCTTTTAGCATTCCCGTAAATCCTTTCTCATAGATCAGATCTACAATCATTTTCATTTCATTAATAGTTTCATAATAAGCTATCTCTGGTTGATAACCAGCTTCAACTAATACTTGGAAAGCGTTTCTCATTAATTCTGTTATTCCTCCTACTAAATCCACTTGTTCTCCGAATAAATCAGTTTCTGTTTCCTCTTTGAAGGTAGTTTCAAGTACCCCAGCCCTAGTAGCCCCAAGGGCCTTTGCTATTGCTAAAGCTTTTTCAAATGCTTTTCCAGAGTAATTTTGCTGAACTGCAACTAGTGCTGGGACTCCTCCACCTTTAGCAAAATATTCTCTAACTATAGGTCCAGGACCTTTTGGTGCTATCATATACACATCTACAAATTTAGGTGGCTCAATTAGTCTATAGTGAATATTGAACCCGTGTGCAAACACTAAATCCATTCCTTCTTTGAGGTAGGGTTCAACTCTTTCTCTATAAACGTTTCTTTGAACCATATCTGGTACTAGAAAAATTATAATGTCTGCATTTTTTACAGCATCCTCAGTATGCATTGGTTTAAATCCATCACTTTCCGCTTGCTTCCATGAGTTTCCTTCTCTTTCTAATCCTACTAGAACTTTTAATCCAGAATCTCTCAAGTTCAAAGCCCAAGCTCTTCCTTGGCTCCCATAGCCTAGTACAGCTATTGTTTTATCTTTTATTGGATCTAAACTTGCGTCTTTATCAGTATACACTTTTGCCACTTACAACACCCCAACTGATTGATGTTACTTTTGAAAAAACTGGTTTATAAACAACTATGTCATATTCTTTTGCTTGTGCAGGGTCTCCTTCAGTGACTATACCATTATTTCTTATAATATATGTTTTAACTGTAGCATCTTCTAATATTTCTACTTTCTCTATATCAACTGTTTTACTTAAATTCTGAATAGCTATATCGAAGTTGTTTGTGTATGGAATTCCCATGTACACTTCATACAACCCGTCTTCAGATACCTTTCTAGCTTGAATCCAGTTAACATCCATGAGTAGCTTTCTGAAAGTCCCTACTACTCTTTCAAAAAACCCTGGATCCCTATAATAGCCTAATACTCTAACTACCTTTTCTTGGGTCACGTAATATCACCTGTTTTAATCTTCCACCTGGAGGTAAAGTAGGTAAAGCCAATTCCTCTTTATCAATCGGGACTCTTATTACTGCTGGCATATTCTCTTTTATTGCAGACCTTATTGATTTCTCTATCTCCTCATAGGATGTAGCATTAAATCCTAAAGCTCCAAATGCTTCAGCTAATTTTACAAAGTCTGGAGATGGACCATAATCCACTCCTACTACGCCGTGCTCAAAGAATAGGTCTTGTACTTGTCTTACTAATCCTAATGTTCTATTATCAAATACTACTGAAATGATGGGAATGTGTTCATCAACTGCAGTAGCTAGATTATTTCCAGTCATCAAGAATGATCCGTCTCCGTCTAAATCCACAACTATTTTATCTGGTCTTGCCAACTTAGCTCCCATAGCGGCAGGTAGACCAAAGCCCATAGTACCCATCCCTGTTGATGATAAGAATGTTCTAGGTTCTAAAACTTCCCAGAATACTTCTGCCCACATCTGATGCTGACCTACTCCAGTAGTTACTATTGCATCTCTTGGAATCGCATTTCTTATTGTCTTTAACACTTTCCATGGCTTCAACTTGTTTGGTTCATCATAATAATAGAATTGAGAGTAATACTCTTTGTACTCTTTAACTCTCTTTAGCCATGCATTATGATCACTTTTCTTTCCTACCTCATAGACAGCTCTCATCAGTTCTCTCAAAAGGATTTTAGCGTTTCCAACTAAGTTAACGTCTACTTTTATCGCTCTTTCTCCATCAGACGGGTCTATGTTAATCATGATAAACTTCTTTCTGGTTTCTATCATTTCATCATATGATGTTACTGTTCTATCGCTAAATCTTGCTCCCACAACAAGCATTGCATCTGATTCTAAAGCTGTCATTGAAGCTTCAGCTCTCCCGTAGTATCCCATTGCACCTAAATAGAGGGGATGATCATGCGGTATAGCAGATTTTCCGGGGAATGTAGAGATTATAGGTATATGTAGATACTCAGCTAATTCAAGAACTTCTTGTGTAGCATTAGACCATACAACACCGGTACCTACTAGAATTACGGGTCTTTCTGCATTGACCAGAATCTCTGCTGCTTTCTTTAGTTTTTGCCTATCTACTATTGTTGGGAATTCTTTATATCCCTTCACTATTGGTTTTTCTGGCCATTTTACTTCATCGACTTTTTCATAAAATATATCTCTAGGTATATCCACTACTACAGGACCGGGTCTACCAGTCGTTGCTATATAAAATGCATTCTTTATCCAAAGAGGTATTTCATCCAGTTTTTTAATTCTGACCACGTATTTTGTTATATGTTCAACGACACCTTCAATATCTGCTTCTTGAAAAGCCATTTTCCCTATTGAGCTTCTAGGAACTTGTCCAGTTATTGCGACTACTGGAGAAGAGTCCCAATAAGCTGTTATTAACCCAGTTGTTAGATTTGCTGCACCGGGGCCAGAAGTTGCTGTACAAACCCCTGGAATCCCAGAGGCTCTTGCATATCCGTCTGCTGCATGTGCTGCTGCTTGTTCATGTCTCATTAATACATGTCTTAATTCTCCGCTTTTTAGATCGTCTACAAAAGCATCATATAATTGCATGTTGGATAGTCCAGGGATTCCAAAAATCACTTTTACTCCTTCTCTTTTTAAAGCATCAATAGTTATTCTAGCACCTGTTGGCATTATAACACCACCTCTTTTTTGATACTAAAAGTTCTTTCATTAGAATTAGACTCCTTTTCATATTTAAAATACTTAATTTGGAAGAAATAGTTAGACTTGGAGGGTATAGCCACCCATCATCTTTTTCACAAACAACTCATAGAGAGTTTAACTTTTTAAATATTTCTGTTCATTCATTTACAAATTAAGATTGTGTTTTAAAAACTTTTAATTTTTTCAAGTATCTGCTTGTGGCTATGTATATCTCCCCACATTTCTAAACATTTCACATTACCTAAATAGAGCCATACGTTACCAAAATGAACTCTTCTATCATCTACAAACATTATTTCTTCAGGTTTGACTAGTACTCCTTTCTCTCTAGTTCTATTTATTATCTCTGATATAAATAAAAATTTAAACGGATAATCCCTAGAAACTATTATATCAAAATAGTCTTTTAGTTTAAGAAGGGTGAGAATTTCATCAGTCTTTTCTGGCAAATTCCAAGTTGCTAGCGCCGTAATCAGTCCCATATTTTTTATTTCTTTTAGCGTTTCCCTAACTTCTGGGAATAATGTTAGTTTATTCCCTGAAAAATCTTCAATCGAATTTTCACTTAATAACTTATAGGGTTTTTTGAAAATGGAAATATTATGATGATCCCATAAAGTCTTATCAGCATCAAACACTACTACTTTTATCATCGTTTTTAGATAATGGAGGAACATAATAAATAATTTTACCCTTATGGTAATCTCTTATAAACGCTTTTGCAGCTTCTTCAACATTAGGCTCTTTGGTAGATTTTAATATCCAACCTCTCTTTAATGCTAACTTTTCAAAAAAGTCGCTGGGGGAAGTAAAAGTTATATTATAGACTTCACTTATCGCATTTGGGTTATATTTAATTATCCTTTCTAACAATAGTTCTCCCGCTCTTAGTGGGTCATCAAGTTTATCTACATTCGTACCTCTAATAATTCTTTCTAGCTCATTCCCGTCTGGTGGAATTATACCCGGAGAATCCCATGCATAAATCTTTGAATCTATTTTAAATTTTTGAATGGTTTTTGTATATCCGTAGCCCATTGGTATTTTAGATGTAGTTGCTGAATGACTTCCTTTTAAAGCATTAATTATAGATGATTTACCAGTCTTTGGATATCCTACAAAAATAACTACTCCTTCGTTTCCTCTTAGCATTTCCTTAATTTTATCTCTAAGAATCTTTGTTCCAAGATGCTTAGTGGCCGATATATAAATCGTCTCTCTCCCTTCACTTTCAAATACTTTTTTCCATTCTGCTAAAATTTCTCTAGGTATTAGATCAGCTTTGTTAAGTACCATTAATACTTGTTTGCCGTGTTTCATCGCATATTCTTCTAGCTTTTTAGACCTAGTTAGATCTGGTTCTCTAGAATCTATAACCTCAATCATTATATCTGATTTTCTGATCAAACTGAGTATCTGGTTAATCATTCACTTTATTTTTTTAATTCCGGATTTTTATATATGCCAATCGGAAGTGTCGGAGTCTTTGATGCAGGTAACTATAACGGAACAATAGAATATGATGCTCTTGCTGAGGGAGTAAAACTTTCATCAATAAACAGGGAACTTAAATATACGTTCGATATTGATCGAAAACCAGAAAAAGTATATATTATTATTAACATAGAAAGGAAGAAAGGGTTAGAACCTAAATGGAGGCTATGGCTAAATGATTTTTCGTTGACAAAAGAGTTCAGACCAAACATAGAAATAGACTCTGGAAATAGTATCATCTCTTCTATTATTTACGATATAACCCCTGTTATAAGAGAAGGAAAAAATATCTTTTCCATCTCATATAAAGGGTTGGATAGTATTACTATAGATAATGTTAGTCATATTATATTTTATCCAGTAAAAGAATTTGAGACAAAATATGAATTAAGATCTGGCGTTCTCTTGTTAAAGCCAAAGGAAAATGTTAAGTTCGATTGCTTTGGCGAGTGTTATATAGTAGCAAAAAATCCTAGTAAAGATGGAAGTTTAGAAATAGAAACAAATAAATTTTATGGAGACAATGAGGTTGTTGATTTAAAAATAGAAAAAGAAGGAACATTGGGTATATTTTATAATGCATCTGAGACTTCTAAGGCTTATGGAAGGATATATTCCCTGTTTTCATTCAAGTATAAAATACCTAAAATTAATCTTGATGTCCTAGCAACTATAAAGGACGGATATATTGAAGTAAAGATTTCTAATGTAAGTGAAATAGAGTTAGATAAAGTATTAGCTAATGTATTTATAAATAACCTATCAGTTAATTTCAAGAGTTTTAATAATGTTGAGGTAGGTAGAACTATTGAATACAAAGTTCCTTTAACAAACTCCAAAGGTAACATAAGCTTAAGAGTAGTGGGAGTGAAGGCTGGTTATAGAAAAATTTTCGATAAAAGCATTTCAAATGTTTAATGCTCCTAAAGCAAATGTTATCAAAGCACCTAAAGCATAAACTTTCATATACGCCCTTGCTTTTGATGCTGTTTCTTTCATATGCTTCTGTAAAAGTATGATTACGAGAATAACGTCTAAAGCTAAAATCCCTCCTAAATAAATTATATTAAATCCATAAAAATAGGGAATTGGAGATGTTATAAGAAGGCCTAACAAGATGATCTTTGCTATTATCCATGTCTTTTGTATTCCTATACTTACAGCAAGAGTTTTAACACCGTTAGCTTTATCTCCTTCTACGTCCTCAATTCCTTTTATAAATTCTCTAGATAAAGTAAAAAAGAAAATATAGAGTGTTGGAATAGCGGTTCTTATTAACCAAGATCCTTCAAAATATGCTAGTCCTCCATAAAAAGCAGAAAGAGCAGCAGTTGAGGCAACTATAATATTTCCTACAAATCCTTCTTTCTTTAGGTTTCTTGCGTAATAGTAGAGCGAAATAGCAGTTAAAAATGCAACTATCACAGCGTAAATATTGAGAAAGGTAGATAAAGCAATTCCCACAGCGAAAAGAATAAATGTAAATACTTTCGCTGTTTTAATTTTAACTCTACCAGATGGTAATGGTCTTTCAGGTTTATTTATTTTGTCAATTTCCAAGTCGTAAACATCATTTATTACATATCCCGCCGCAGCAATTGAAGCTACTATGATCATAGCCAGTATCATTTTTATGGGAACTAATTTCCATTCAGAAGCTATAACAAAACCCATAAACGCTGATATCGCTGAACCTATAACGTTATGGATTCTTATAAGTTCAAAATAAGCTTTTACTGACATTCTTGTATAATAATTTTGAAAGGAATTAAAAAGGTGACTTTTATGTCTTCGCAAGATGATATCCAAAAAGCAATAAAGTATTTCAAAAATAACGTCTCAGTGGGAGAGATTATAGCATTAAGAGAGCTTAAAGCATTAGGGATAAAGAACCCAGAGGAGGTTATAGCAAAGCTAATAGAAATGAATGTCATTGAGAAAGGAGAAGGATGTTATAATTTAGTGAGGAATTCTAAATAAAAGTGAATGGAAATCAAATTCTTCATTAACGTGTATTGTTCTATCTTTAAAAATTCTAAATGCTAATGGGATAGAGATTTTCCAAGTTTTTTCTAATATGTTAGTTATAAGATTTTGTTTTTTAATTTCATTTTTAAGTTTCTCAAATTTAATTTTATGAAGAGAATTATCATTATCATAGACTAACTTTGGCATGGTATCTAGCATTTCTCCAATAGAAAATATTCCTCCCCCTGTGAATGTCTTTATTAGACCTAATGTGTCTCCAATACCAATCTTATAAGTTGGTTTTGTTCTAGGTATTGCTCCTCCATGAATTTCAAGAATTTTTTTATCTACTTTTGGTATAAATAGCCTTGGATCTTTATAAGACAATGCACCCACTAATGTCCCATAGCTTAACGGAACTATCCATCCGAAACCAGAAGGATTATTTAGGTCAAAGAATACCTCAATCTTATCACTATCTATAGGTTCCATAACGAACTCCACTCCTTTAATCCATCTAGCCTGTCCTTTCCATCCAGATGCATCAATTATTTTTCCTTCGTATGTTTCACTGTTAATAAGCACTCTATTACCGGATATTTTTGCATCAACATTCTTTTTTACTGTAAGATTTTCTCCTAGATATTTTTCAAGTCTAACTCTATTTAATCTTACTACGTTAGTTTTTACCTCAAAAGATATGTTAGAGTAATGAAAGATTATAGATTTAAAATAAGAGTCTATAAATTCTTTTGAAATTCCTAATTTATTAAAAGTTGTAAAACTTATTATCCCAGTACATTTCTTGCCTAATTCTCTTTTCCTATCAAAAACAATTACTTTTTCATTTTCTAATTTCCATGCTGTTAATAATCCAGCTATACCTCCTCCTACAATTAAAACTCTGATGACCTATCAGCCTCATTAACTGTATATCTTTTAGCCTTTAATTCATTAACTATATACATGAATGCTTTGTAAGGATCTGTATGAGCACCACATGAATAAACGTCCACGGTTGCAAAATCATATTCTGGCCATGTGTGAATTGTTACATGGCTCTCTAGTACGATTGCTACTACGCTTACTCCTTCCCCTATTTTCCATGCTTTAATGTCTAATAATGTCATGTTACCCTCTTTAACTGCCCCCTTTACTATCTCTTCCAACCTTTCTTTATCCTTTAGAATTTCAGTGTCACATTCATATAAGCTCCCATAAACTTGCCTTCCGACCACTTTTGGTGTACTTACGATCCCCATCATACCCCTACCCCCCAATCTATATGGGGGGTAACTGTTACTTTTAAATTTTAACCCACTGATTTCCCTTACTATCTCAACTAATTTTTTATTGAAGTTTTGAAAATAGTATTGTAAACAGTGGTCACATTGCCTATAAGACGGCTTGTTTTGGATGTTTTAAAACCTATCAGAGGTATTTCAATAGTTGATTTAGCTGAGAAAATTTCAGAAATTAAAGGTGTAGAAGGAGTTAATATTAGTGTTACCGATATGGATGTGGAAACTATGGGGTTAATGATAGTTATAGAAGGAAATAACTTGAATTTTGATGAAATAAAGAAAATTCTGGAAGAAGATGGATGTGCAATTCATAGTATTGACGAAGTTGTAAGTGGATCAAGAATGGTAGAGGGGAGAAAAGAAGATGAGATGTGAAGCATGTAAATCGAGAGAGGCAGAGATATTTCAGCCACATACTGGGAGGAAATTATGTAAGCAGTGTTTTATTGAAGATATAAGGCAAAGGGTAAAGGAAGAATCTGAAAAGATAGGTCTATTAAAAGCTAGTAAAATTCTTTTGGCAGTATCTGGTGGCAAAGACAGCTTTGTATTAGCCGATACATTAGCTTCTTTTATTGATACTAGTAAGCTGATTGCATATAATATAACTGAAGGTATTCACGGATATAATAGAAAAGAGCAGATACAACAACTAAGAAAGTTTCTATCTGAATTAGGAATAGAATTAATCGAAGATAGTTTCAAGCAAAGCGCAGGATATACCTTAGACGAAATGGTGCAATCAGCAACATCAAAAGGACTTAATGTTTCTGCATGTACGTTTTGTGGAGGTTTTAGAAGAAAATTAATTAATAATGCTGGTAGAAGTGTTAATGCTGATTTTGTAGCTACTGGTCATAATCTTGATGATGAAGTTCAAGCTATCATGATAAATTTGATTAGAGGCGATTTAATAAGATTAATAAGGTTTGGGGATAAGCCATTAAAGTTAAGCTCTAGATTTGTGCTACGCGTTAAACCGCTAAGGAAAATCTATGAATGGGAAACAACTATGTATGCTTATTACAAAGGCTACACTTTTCAAGAAGTTGAATGCCCCTATATTACTACTAAACCAACGTTGAGGGCAAAAGTCAGAGAATTACTTTACTTGCTCGAGGACAACAAACCCGGAACTTTGCTAAATATAATTGAAGAATTTGATAGAATAGCAGAAAATGTTAGAAAAAGTTATGTGTCTTCCACACCAGAAATAAAAGAGCTACCTAGATGTAAGATTTGTGGAGAACCTACTAGCTACGGAAGAGATATATGTAAAAATTGTGAGCTTTTAATTAAGTCTGGTCTTCTTCACCAAAACTTACCTATATCGTAAACTTTTTCTTCTATGTTTCTTCTCTTGTTTGCAACTAAAGCCATAGCAAAAAGCAATGAAGATAACCTATTTAAGTATACTATAATCATCTTATTTATTTCTGGTATCTCTTTGCTATATTTCACCGCATTTCTTTCAATTCTTCTTGCAACACTTCTTGCGATATGTAATGATGATGCCTCCTCTGAACCGCCTGGTATAACGAACAACTTTACGGGTCCGCTTTCTTTTCTATATTCAACAGTCCTTTCCTCTATCCATTTAACATAATTTATGTCAATTTTCCTCTTTTCTCCGTTGGTTGAGAGGTCTTCTCCTATGGCAAATAATTCATATTGTACTCTTTCAAGGTCTTTTTTCATATCTTCCCATGGTATTTTAGACAGTGCGAATCCTATGAATGAATTTAACTCATCTAAATCTCCAAGGAAATTAACAAGCGGAGAATCTTTTCCTACCCTTTTATTTATAACATTTGTATTACCATCATCGCCAGATTTTGTAAACACAATATAATTTAAATATTCGAGGTTATAAAGGTCTTTTGGTGATTTAGGATTTCCGCAAAGGATTTCGTTAACTTTTTAACGTCCATCGCCGAAAAATGGCAAAACGAATGGGAAAAGGCAAAAATCTTTGAATCAAACCCAGAAAATTCCAAACAAAAATTCTTTACTACAGTAGCTTTTCCTTATCCTAATTCCCCTTTTCATTTAGGCCATGGTAGAACATATGTAACATGTGATATATACGCAAGATACATGAGAATGAAAGGATATAATGTCTTGTTACCAATGGGTTTTCATTATACTGGAACACCGATAATTGCTATGGCTGACGATGTGGCCAAAGGAGATAAAGAACTGATTGATATTTTCAAAAATATATATGAAATACCAGACAGTGCGATATCAAAATTAGCCGATCCGTTATTTATGGCCAACTATTTCAAAGAAGAGATAAAAATGGCGATGAAGGAAATAGGCTTAAGCATAGATTGGAGAAGAGAGTTTACTACTATTGACCCAGAATTTTCCTCTTTTATAGTCTGGCAGTTTTCAAAACTACAACAAAAAGGATTTATAGTTAGGGATACACACCCGGTTGGTTGGTGTCCAGTTCACCATTTACCAGTAGGTATGCATGATACAAAAGGAGATGTAGAACCAGAAATAGGGGAATTTATATTAATTTATTTTGACAGTGATTTAGGAATACTACCCGCAGCTACACTTAGGCCAGAGACCGTTTTCGGTGCTGTAGCTATATGGGTTAACCCAGATGTAACTTATTCGATCATAGAGCTAGATGGAAAGAAGATGATTGTAAGTGAAAGATCCGCATTCAAGCTTACATTTCAAATTGATAATATAAAGACCTTAGGCAACTTAAAAGGATCTGAATTAGTAAAGCATAGAGCAATAAACCCAATAACAGGTAAAGAAATCCCAATATTACCTGCAGATTTCGTTGATCCAGATGTAGCTACAGGCGTTGTAATGAGTGTTCCAGCCCACGCTCCATTTGATTATTATTATTTAAAGAAGGTTAAACCGGAGCTACAGCTTGTCCCTGTTATTGAAGTAGAAGGACAAGGAGACTCTTTAGCTAAGGACTTTGTAGAGAAGAATAATCCTAAAAATAAGGATGATTTACAAAAATTAACAGAACAAGTATATAGAGTAGAATACAATAGAGGTAAAATGAAGGACATTTCATTATTAGTCAAGAAAGAGTACCAAGACTATTTCAAGTCGTTTACTGGTCTAAAAGTCCCAGAAGCGAGAGACAAAATAACTGATTTTATAATAAAGAATGGTCTAGGGAGAAAGATTTTTGAAATTATGAATAGACCAGTATATTGTAGATGTGGAAATGAAATTGTAGTCAAGATACTAAAGGATCAGTGGTTCCTAGACTATGGGAATCCACAATGGAAAGTTTTAGCTAAAAAGCTAATTTCAAATATGAGGTTTGTTCCCCCAGATGTACGCAAAGACTTTGAGTTTGTCGCAGACTGGCTACAAAAAAGGGCTTGTGCAAGGACAAGAGGTCTAGGTACTCCATTACCATGGGATAAAAAATGGATTATAGAAAGCTTAAGTGATTCTACAATTTATATGGCATACTATACAATATCGCATAAGATTAAGAAATATCAACTAAAACCGTCTCAGTTGACATATGAGTTCTGGGATTATGTAATGCTAGGGAATGGAGACATTGAAGAAGTAGCTAAGAAAACTGGAATATCAAAAGAAATCATAAAAGAAATAAGGGACGAATTCCTTTATTGGTACCCGTTAGATATAAGGCATAGTGGAAAAGACCTTATTCCTAATCATTTATCTTTCTTTATATTCAACCATGCTGCAATATTCCCAGAGGAGTTGTGGCCTAGGGCAATAGCAGTAAATGGTTTCGTACTGTACGAAGGAAAGAAGATGAGTAAGTCATTAAGAAACATTATTCCTTTAAGAAAGGCATTAAGGATTTATAGCCCAGATGTAGTAAGAATCGCACTAACATCAACTGCTGATATGGGTTCTGATGTAAACTTCAGCGAATCTTATGCAAAATCAGTAGGTGAAATATTAAGGAAATATTATGATTTCATTCAAGAACTTTCGAAATATAATGGAAATGGTAGCGAATTTGCTGATAAGTGGTTAAAGGCTAAGCTAAATAATATAATTAGTGATGCTACTAAGAACATGGATAATATAGATTTTAGAAATACAGTTAATGATATCTTATATAATTTCGATTCATACATTAAAGAATATATAGAGATGTGTAAGGCTGAGGGTGTAGAACCTAATGGTAAATTGTTAAAGGATAGTATTGAAACATGGGTCAAATTATTAGCACCTTTTGCTCCACATTTTGCCGAAGAGATCTGGCATCTGTTGGGTCATACGAGTTTTGTCTCGCTGGAGAAATGGCCAACTGCTGAAGAATCTTCAGAAGATACTTATGTTATTTTAGTCCATGAGTATCATAAAAGGATTATTGATGATACACAAAAGATAATCAACTATTACTTTAAGAGTTCACCCAAGGTTGTAAAGATCTATGTAGCTGAGGACGAACTGACCAAGGTATTAAAGGATGCGGTACAAATACTTTCATCTGGCGGGAATTTAAAGCAGTTAATGGAAAAGGAGAAACCAGCAGATAAGAGGATGGCTAACTTATATAGAAAGATATACGAATTAGCAGTAGAATTAGATGATAGTATGAAGAGGTTAGTCCTTGGATACAACTTTAATGAGAAAGAAATACTTAAGCTAGGTGAAAAATACATAAGTTACAAGCTGAACGTTCCAATAGAAATAAAAGATGTCTCCGAATTGGATAGAACAAAAGTAAATAAAGAGGCATTACCGCTTAAGCCTGCTATAATTGTTGAGTAAAACTTTTCCGTTTTGAATATCCACAACTCCAATCTCCTTTAAGAAATAAACTTCTTTTCTTACATTTTCTCTACTGCTTTTTGTTTTGTTTGATATTATATCCACGACCTCCTTCAAGCTAAGTTCTTTATATTCGTTTAATAGTTGTATAATTTCTTCGCTTAGTCCTTTAACTTTCTCTTCCAGTATTTTTCCGTCTACTATTCTAAAAAGATGAATTTGATTGTCAAAGTTTATCTTATATAAATTCTGATCTATCCTCTGTATTTCAGATACAGGTAAACCTAGTTTTAAATTTTTTATAGAAGTAACTATAAGAAATTTTAACGGGATTTGGCTCTCATCTTCGACCTCAAAAATTAGATTCTCTGAATTTTCATTACATTTCATAACAAAATTAGTTTGATAGGGGTAATATTGCCAGTTAATTTTATCAAAATTAAATATACAAACGTCCTTTCCTCGACTATATAAGTATTCAGCTATATTAAGCGTTAAAATTAATTTTGGATAATAATAATAGCTCTTTATAACTCTTGGTTTTGAGATTAGTTCCTCGAGCACTTATACATGTTTAACAGTAAAGCTTATTTGCTTTTCTTTATGATTTTATCGAGGGTTTCTTATTGCACCAACCGACAAAGTCAAAAATCTCATATATCCTTGGTTAATTGAGGCAGAGGAATACAGTTTTGATGATATAAATGAAGGTATAAGACTTCATTTAAATGAATCCCCTTATCCTCCACCAGATTTTATTATAGAAGCTGTAAAAAAGTATCTATATCTAGGTAACAGATATCAACACCCCTCATTAACAGAAAGACTGCGCGAACTAATGGCAAACTACAGTAAAGTAGAGCCAAAGAATGTCTTTCCAACACCTGGTGGAGACGGGGCAATAAGAGCTGTATTTTATAATTTAACTCAACCTAATGACAAGATTGTATTAAATAGTCCCTCCTATAGCATGTATAAGGTATATTCTTCTGTGAGAGGACTAAAACAAGCGAGAGTTGATTTGAAGGAAGATGGAAAATGGTGGAGTATGGATTGGGATAAATTCCTTGAAGAGGCAAAAAGTGCTAGGCTAGCTGTGATGGATGATCCTAATAATCCAACTGGATCACCGATGCTAAAGGCGGACGAAGATAAAATAAGGGCATTAGCGGAAACTGTAAACGGCTTCGTCCTTATTGATGAAGCGTATTATGAGTTTTCAGGTTACTCTGTTTCCAAACTGGTAGATAAATATCCAAACTTAATGATAGTTAGGACATTGAGTAAAGCTTTTTCACTAGCCTCTTACAGAATAGGCTACTTAATTGCAAATGAAGAAGTTATAAAGAACTTGATGAAAGCCTCAACCCCATTTGACATCTCATTACCGAGTTTGATTGCAGGGATTACAGCTTTAGAAAACCCTTCGTATGTAAAGAATGTAGTTGAAGAGATCGCTAAAAATAGAGAATATTTAATAAAAGGGTTAGAAAAGCTTGGATTAAGAGTTTATAATTCACTTACTAATTTCGTTTTAGTGAAAGATGATAGAGATTTATTAACTCCTCTTTTAAGCAAAGGAATCGCAATAAGAAAGCCACTATCAAGTTATTATAGAATTAGTGTTGGGACAAGGGATCAGATTGATACCTTATTGGATTATTTGGGTGAGATAGTTGAAAATCGCAATTCCAAATAAAGGAAGATTAAAAGATCCGGTACTTCAATTTTTATCTTCAGTAGGTGTTAAAGGTAATTTTTCTGATGACAGAGCATTAATAATCCCTACTAACTGGGAGGGAGTACAACTTGTTATGGTAAGAACGGAAGACATCCCTAGTATCGTAGAGTCCGGTGCCTCAGAATTAGGAATAACTGGGCATGATTATGTAGTTGAGTCTAACGCAGAAGTAGAGGAATTAATAAGATTAGACTTTGGTAAATCAAAGATAGTGTTTGCGATACCTATAAGCTGGAACGTTGATAGAATAGAAGAAATTAATAGAGAAATAAGAATAGCTACAAAATATTATAATATAGCTAAAGAGTACATAGAAAAGAAGAATATTCGAGCTAAAATAGTAAAAATTAGCGGTGCTGCAGAAGTAATGCCATCTTTAGGCGCTGCTGACGCAATAATTGATGTTATGAGCACTGGGACTACATTAAAGTTACATGGATTAAAACCAGTAGATACCATTCTCGAGAGCAGGGCTACAGTTATAGCAAATAAAGGCTGGATAAAGAGCGATGAGGCAGACAAAATTAATATGTTATTAACCTTAATGAAAGGTGCTTTAATGGCAAGGAATAGGAAGATGATATTTATGAATGTGCCAGATAGTAAATTAGATAATGTTCTGTCTTCACTCCCTGCAATGCTATCTCCTACATTATCAAAGCTAGCTAGAAGCGATGCTTGGGAAGTGATAACAGTTGTGGAAGAAGACTTATTACCAGAGGTAATTGCAAAGTTAAAATCTAGCGGAGCTATGGATATTGTTGTGGTAGATATAGAAAAAGTGATCAAGTAATGATTAAAGTGCTACCAAGTATAGATATTAGTGAAGGAAAGGCGGTAAAAAGAGTAAGAGGGATTAGAGGTTCAGGCTTGATATTAGGGAACCCTATAGACATTGCCTTAAAAATTTATAATGAGGGTTACAATTCGGTTCATTTAGTTGATTTAGACTCAGCGGAGGGATTAGGTAATAATGAAGAATATATTAAGGAAATATGTAAAATAGGGTTTTCATGGGTTCAAGTAGGTGGAGGAGTTAGAAGTATAGAAAAAGCAGAAAGCTTAATTAGTTATGGTTGTTCTGCTATTGTGATTTCGACATTACCAGTGAAAAATCCATCAACTTATGAAGAGATTGTAAAGAAATTAGGTAAGGAGAAAGTTCTCCTTTCGGTTGACTACGATTCTTCAGGTTACGTCCTAATAAGAGGATGGAAAGAAAAGTCGATTAAAGTTCTTGATTTTATAATGTCGTTTCAAGCATTAGGTTACATTTTTACATATGTAAACAATGAAGGTACAAAAAGAGGGGTAGATCCTTTCATTAAGAACTATTCCTTAAGAGTCAGCGGGATAAAAGAATATGCGGGAGGAATTGGGAGTATCGAAGATTTATATATGTTAAAAGAATATGGATTTAATTACGCAATAGTTGGGATGAGTTTTTACTCTGGTAACCTAAGAGGGGTTAAATATGTCTACTAATCGCAGTATTAGGAAAATTAGAGAGACAAAAGAGACAAAAGTAGATATTTTCCTTAATATAGATAAAAAAGGAGAAGTAAAAGTTTCAACACCAGTAAACTTCTTTAATCATATGCTCTCAACCCTCCTTTACTATATGAATTCTACTGCCACAGTAGTAGCAGAAGATAAACAAAACTACGACGATCATCATATAGTTGAAGATGTTGCAATAACTTTAGGTGAAGCCTTTAGAGATGCTCTAGGAGATAAGAAAGGTATACGTAGATTTTCACACCAAATTATTCCAATGGACGAGGCTTTAGTCTTAGTTGCAGTAGATATATCGGGAAGAGGAGTTAGTAACGTCGAGCTAAATTTAGAAAGAGAAGAAATTGGCGGTTTGGCTACAGAAAACGTGCTTCACTTCTTTCAATCTTTCTCATATAATTCTGGTGTAAATCTTCATATACTTCAACTTAGGGGGAAGAATACTCATCATGTTATTGAAGCTTCTTTCAAAGGGTTAGGATTTGCCCTTTATGAAGCTTCAAGATTAATTTATGAGGAAACTTTCAGCTTGAAGGGATCTTTATGACCACAAAGAGGATAATTGCATGTCTTGATGTAAAAAACGGAAGAGTTGTAAAAGGTGTTAATTTTATGGATCTAAAGGATAAGGGAGATCCGGTAGAATTAGCTGCTAGATACGAAGAGGAAGGAGCTGATGAAATGGTTTTTTTAGATATTACTGCAACAATTGAAGAAAGAAAGGCTTTACTTGATGTAGTAAAAAATACTGCTAGTGTATTATCAATTCCATTAACTGTAGGTGGAGGAATTAGAACCATTGAAGATGTTTCTAGGATTTTAGGAAACGGGGCTGACAAAGTTAGTATAAATACTGCTGCTATAGAAAACAAAAAAATAGTTACACAAGCCTCGGAACAATTCGGTGCTCAAGCAGTAGTTGTAGCCATAGATGCAAAAAGGGTAAATGACGATTTTTTGGTCTTTACTAGGTCTGGAACTTATAACACTGGGATTAATGCAATAAATTGGGCAAAAGAAGTAGAAGGACTGGGTGCAGGTGAAATTCTATTGACAAGTATAGATAGAGACGGAACTAGGCAAGGCTATGATATTGAACTTACTCAAAGGATTATCAACGCAGTAAACATACCAGTAATTGCTAGTGGTGGGGCTGGTAAAATGGAACATTTCTATGAGGTACTTAAATTTGCTGACGCTGCTTTAGCGGCTGGGGTTTTCCATGATGGAGTTATCCGTATACCAGAGCTTAAAAGATATTTATTAAGTAGGGGTATTGAGGTGAGATTATGATAAAAAGAGATCTTCCAAAAGAAAGGCCTAATGATTTTACCAGAGTATTACCAGACGTAGAAAAAATCGTTAATGAAGTTAGAAACAGAGGAGATCAAGCCATAATAGAATTTGAAGAGAAATTTGATAAAATTAAGCTTACTTCAATTACTCTTCAAAAAATAGAGGAATTGGCGTCCCAAGTAGACAATAACCTAAAAGAAGCGATTGATGTTATCTATTCCCAAATCTACGAATTTAACACTTTGATTAAACCACCAAACATAATAGGTGGAGGAAATAATGGAATTGATTACGGGGTGATCTGGAAGAGTATTGAAAAAATAGGAATTTATGTTCCGGGTGGAGATAAAGCATACCCGTCAACTTTGTTAATGGCTGGCGTCCCAGCAGTTGTAGCTGGAGTAAATGAGATTTATGTAGCTTCTCCTCCTAATAAAATAACGCCAGCAATAGCGTATATTGCGTTGAAACTAAACGTAAATGAGATTTACACTATAGGTGGTGCTCAAGCAATAGCAGCATTGGCTTATGGCACTGAGACTGTGAAGAAAGTTGATAAAATAGTTGGTCCAGGCAACATTTATGTCCAAGCTGCAAAATATTTAGTAAGCAGGGACGTTGCAATTGATGGGATAGAGGGCCCTACTGAATTAGTTATAATAGCAGACGAAACAGCTAATCCTTCTCACATCATTCTTGATTTAAGAGCTCAAGCTGAGCATGGTAAATTCACATTCCTAGTTTTATTAACTAATTCAGACAAAATAATAGATGTTATATCAAAAGAGTTAGAACAAGATGCTAATACTTATTATTTGATCAGAGTTAGTGATCTTGATGAGGCGATAACATTGGCAAATGAGATAGCACCAGAACATTTATCTTTGCATGTAACTAACGCGAGGATGTATTTAAACAAGATTAAGAATGCTGGTGTAGTCACTCTTGGAAGCACTCCTCCAGCTATAATAGATTATTCAGCAGGTCCTAATCACATATTGCCAACGAACAAATGGGCAAAAGTTAGGGGCGGTATTTCAGTCTATGATTATCTTAAGATGGTGATGTATGCTTCATCAGTTAGTCCAGATAAAAAAATAATTGATGCCTCTAAGATTTTAGCAAAATATGAAGGGTTTGAGTATCATGCAAATAGTATAGGTGTAAGATATGAGTAGTAGCGTGTTAGATACCTTATATTCTATTATCTTGGACAGAATGAAAAATAGAAAAGAAGGAAGTTACACTGTAGAACTCCTTGAAAAAGGAAAACCGTATATAGCAAGGAAAGTGGGAGAAGAAGCCACTGAAGTTGTTGTAGCGTCACTAGCAGAAGGAAAAGAGAGATTAATTAGTGAGGTCTCTGATTTGATTTATCATTTACTAGTTCTGATGGCTGTTGAGGGTGTCAAGCCAGAGGAAGTATATGAAGAATTAAGAAGGAGGATGAAATAATGAAAGCTACAATTATAAATTATGGAGTAGGCAATCTTTTCAGTATTAAGTCTGGCCTAGAAAGAGTAGGTTTTGAAACTACTATTTCCTTTCTTCCTCAAGGAGACGAAGACGTCATAGTTTTACCTGGAGTTGGTGCTTTCTCTGCTGTATCCTCATATCTTAACTCAATTAAGGATAAGTTTGAAGAGATGAAGAAAAAAGGGGTAAAGTTTCTTGGTGTATGTTTAGGTATGCAAGTGATGTTCGAAGAAGGAACTGAAGGAGGAGTAAGCAAAGGTCTCGGATGGTTTAAGGGTAAGGTTGATAAGATACAAAGCAAAAATGTTAAGTTACCTCACATAGGATGGGATAAGGTATTTGTGTCTAATGATAAGTGCGGAATTGCAGAAGGACTTGACGATAAATATGTATACTATGTTCATTCATATGTTGCATATACTAATGACTATGTTGCATATACTGAATACGGAATTAGGTATCCAGCAATAATATGTAATGATTTTGCTGTAGGTACTCAATTTCATCCAGAAAAGAGCAGTGAAAATGGAAAGATCTTCCTAAGAAATTTCTATTCATGGGTGAAGAAATGAAAAAATTGACACAAGAAGAAGCAGAAAAAATTATTTCCAATTTAAATTTTAGGCACACCGATTCTACTATTATAGCTGTTCTTCAAGATTATGAAAGCAAGGAAGTTTTAATGGTGGGAAGCATGAATAAAGAAGCTGTATTGAAAACGTTAACAACTGGGTATTTGCATTTCTGGTCTTTGAGCAGAAAGAAGTTATGGCTAAAAGGAGAAACTAGTGGTCATTTTCAGATTCTTGAAGACTTCAAAGTAGACTGCGACGGAGATGCGATGGTATTTTTAGTCAAACCTCTAGGCCCTACATGTCATACTGGAAATAAAAGTTGCTTCTATAGGAGTTTTACTGATTTGATTAAATAGAGAGTTTAAAATGTATAATGCAGTAATTAAATATGGTTAAAATGTCAGCTCAGCAAAACATAAACAAAGATGAATGGAAGAAAAAGATAATGGAAGCTCTAACTCAAGTTTATGACCCAGAAATTCCAGTAGACATTGTTAATTTAGGTCTAATTTATGAGTTAAGGATAAGTGATGAAGGAGATGTTTATGTAAGGATGGGACTAACAGCTCCAGGTTGTCCAGTAGTTGATGATTTAATTTATACGGTTGAGCAAGTAGTTAGAGAGACAGTGCCAGCTAAATCTGTAGATGTGGACATTGATTTAGATACCCCTTGGAATCCTTTAAAGATGACGCCAGAAGGTAGAGAGAAGTTTAAACAACTTTATGGGTATGATATAGTTGAAATGTGGGTACAAACTTATGGATTGCCGGAAGATCAGCAGGATCAGAAGGCATAAATTCTTCCGTGTTTTTTGTTAATTGTGTCTTGGAGCATATTAGACTTAGTTAGAAATAATCCCGATAAACTTAAAGAATATATAAAAAGAAGATATATTGATACTTCGCTTGTGGATAAGGCTGTAGAATTAGATAAGAGATGGAGACAAGTTTTACAAGAGACAGAGAGACTAAGGCATGATCATAACGTAATAAGCTCTTCCATTCCTAGGGCTAAACCGGAAGAACGACAAGAGCTAATTAAAAAAGCAAAAGAGTTACTGAAACAACTTGAAGAAAAAGAAAAAGAATTGGCGCAAATAGAGGAAGAAAGGGATAATTTGTTATCAGAGTTGCCTAATGTCGTAGATGATTCCGTACCTTTAGGACCGGATGAGAATTACAGCGTTCCTATTAGGTTCTGGGGCAAATTTAAGGTATATGAAAAAGATGAGCAGGAATTTCTTACTCAAGTTAAAGGAAATAAAGTCGACTATGAAGTAATTCATTGGAAACCTGTAGGACATGCAGATATGTTAGAGAATGTTCTAAAATTAGGTGATACAAAGAAAGCTGCAGAGGTAGCAGGCGCAAGGTTTTATTATCTATTTGATGACATAGTATGGCTAGATATTGCTCTCCTTAATTATGCTATTGACACAGTTACAAGTAAAGGTTATACTTTAGTTCTTCCACCGTATATGTTAAGAGGAGAAGTTATAAAAAGCGTAATAGATCTAGACACATTTAAGGATGCAATATATAAGATAGAGAACGAAGATTTATATCTAATAGCCACGGCGGAACATGCTATAGCTGCTATGTACTTTAAGGAAGAGATTCCTAAAGAAAAATTACCATTAAAGTATGTTGGTTTAAGCCCAGCTTTTAGGAAAGAAGCAGGAGCTGCAAACAAGGACTTAAAAGGTATTTTCAGAGTTCATCAATTCCATAAAGTTGAACAATTCATATTTTCCACTCCAGAAGATAGTTGGAAATATCATGAGGAACTAATTAAAAACGCTGAAGAAATATTCCAAGGTCTTGGTTTACCATATAGAGTTATAAACATAGCCTCAGGCGATCTGGGTGCATGTGCGGCAAAGAAATATGATTTAGAAGTCTGGATGCCGGCTCAAGCTAGGTTTAGAGAGATGGTCAGTTGTAGCAACTGTTTAGATTGGCAGGCATTTAGAATGAAAATAAGATACGCAGACAAGAATAATAAAAAAGGTTTTGTGCACACACTAAATAGTACAGCAATTGCTAGCACAAGGACGATAACTGCTATTTTAGAAAATTACCAAAGAGAAGACGGTGTTGTAGAAATACCTAAGGTATTGAGAAAATACTTGGAAGTATTTACTAAAGCACCTAAAGATTACATATACCCAAGAAAAAGTTAGATTTCATTTCTTTAAGTACGATTCTAAATTAGCCTCTATTTTTCTCATCCTTCTTTTAGCTACTCTAAGGAAGAGTTTTAGTGTCATTCTTACCGGATAGTACAGTGGTCCCTTTAGGTATGAATGGTTTATTATCTCTTCTCCCCAATAAACATCGTGCCAAAAGACTTTTCTATAAAGTTCTATGTGAGCATCTGTTAACTTTATTCTAGTGAACCAGTCTTTATTCTTGAAATAACCCATTGGTACGAAGAACATAGGAACTAGAATACTTCTATATGATCTTAAGTTATCTACTAATTCAATTGTTTTATATACATCATCCTCGGTCTCTTCTGGCAATCCTACTATCATAGTTCCTGCAGGTATAATTTTGTTCTCATGCATTATCTTAAATGCTTGTTCTACTGTTTCAGGATACTCATCCACCTTGTATGGAGCAGATTTTGCTGGCATTATTTCCTTGGCTAACCTAACAGACCCTGTTTCAATTCCTACCTCTACGCCTAGATAATCTTGGCTTCCGTCCCCCATCACAATCTCCATTAATTTTGATACCAATCCGTACTTTTCTTCCGAATATCTTATTGCTGCTAGGCTAGCATGGCTCCAAGCTATTGTTTTATAATACTTCTTTACCAAGGTATGAAGTTTTATTAGAGGCTCTGGTCTTGGATGAATTCCTATAGCACCATAAAAGAGCACATCATCGCTGTGAATAACACCGTGGGTGACCCCATTTTTTACGTTTACCAGTAATTCTTTTTCAATTTTTTCTAATGGATAATATCTAGTTGGTCTAAGCGTTACCGAGCAGAATCTACAAGATCTTGCACATCCTCTCATTATTTCTATTAATCCATTTACACTTGCTCCTTTGATCTCTGATATTTCATCTACTGATGGGGCCTCATCTCCACCTATATACATATACTTCGGCAAAGGCTCATTATCCATAATCATCTGGGCTAATTTAACTACGGCCTTGTCCCCTTCTCCGTCAATTAGAGTGTCTACACCTAGTTTGTCTATCATATCTTCCCTCCATAACCACTGCCACACTGATGGACCTCCTGCTATTATTTTCATTCCTCTTTCTTTTTCTTTTCTGATTTCTGGTCTATTAGCTAGCTCCATAAAGCTCTTGTAATTAACCGGTTCTTTTTTTGTAATCCCCCACCAAGTAGAAGATGGTGGACCAAATGCGAAATAATCATGGTGTGAGAACATTAATGCTTTTGCATGCGGTAAGTGCTTGTTTAAATGATCTGGATCAATAATAGCTGCTTTAAAGCCTGCATCTATTAACGCTGCTTCTACTTTTCTCATTCCGTAAGATGCTTGTACAGGTCTTCCTAGATCATCTGTTTTCATTTTCGGACATGCTAGCCATTTCCAGACACTCTCCGGTATTCCTACAGCAGGGCCGGTAGCCATAAAGCCTAAGAACTCTTTTCCATGATGATTTGTCATTAAGCAACGATCAGTAGTTATGATAAAATCAAAATGGTCTTCCAACGGATCACCTCATCTCTCTATATATCTATTAAAGGTTTATAAATCCTCTTTACAAAGAGCTTAATATTTTTTTCAATAACTTTCTAACGTACTCGGGTAGGTCATCTCTCTTTTCAATTTTTTTAGCATTGGTAAGATCTTCGTTCCATTCTTCTCCGTTAGGAAGTTTTGCATTAGTTAACGTATAAAAAGTTACTATTTTCTCTCCTTTTTCATTTCTTCCTTCTTCTATTACAATTTGCTTATTTTTTATCTCAACCAAGTATTTCGATTCAACGTTAGAGATCTTCATTAGATAATAGATATACAGTAAAGCATTAAAGTTTTTACTCTATTTGTACTCTATGCAAGTTGAAAATTGTATATTTTGTAAAATTGTTAAAGGTGAGATAAAATCACAGAAAGTATATGAGGATGAGGAAACTTTAGCTTTTCTAGATATAAATCCTGTAAATAAAGGTCACGTACTTGTGATTCCAAAAGATCATTACGAGAATATTTTTGATATTCCTAAAGACAAGCTAAGTAAAGTGATGGAGGTCGCACAGAAAATAGCTATAGCTATAAAGAAGATGGGAGCAGATGGTGTTAATATTATTTCTAACAAC
Organism: Sulfurisphaera sp.; assembly: GCF_059755235.1. Taxonomy (NCBI): domain Archaea; kingdom Thermoproteati; phylum Thermoproteota; class Thermoprotei; order Sulfolobales; family Sulfolobaceae; genus Sulfurisphaera; species Sulfurisphaera sp. The sequence goes on along the minus strand of NZ_DBPRYF010000046.1, from coordinate 115,521 downwards.
GGAAAAGCTGCAGAGCAACACGTTTTTCATTTACACATTCATGTGATTCCAAGATATTATAATGATGGAAAGGGAATAGACTCGATAGATAAAAGGACTAAGTACAAAGATGAGAACGAGATGTCAGAATATGTAAATAAGATAAGGTTATTCCTCGTCTGATTCTGATTCTTCTTCTAATTCTTCCCTTAGTAATTCTAACCCTACTTCTTTATAGTATTCTTCTCTTTCTTGCTCTAATTGTTCTTCTTCTAATTTTCTCTCCCCTTTGTCGCTAACTAATGACGTAGTAAGAACTCTGCTATTCTTGTCCTTTTGTTCCTTTACGTTGTATTCCTTTTTCTCTTTTTCGGTAAGTTGCATCTCATAACCACATTTTGTGCACTTCAATATCACTTTGCCATCTTTTTTAGTAGGTATCATTACTCCTCCGCATTTAGGACAGAACTTCATATTAGTTTCACCATATAAAAGAGTAAAGCCATAATACTATATATAAGGCTTTTGGTCACAATTATCATTAAAAATTCATATAACTCTGATTCTAGGGTCTTCCTTAATAACATTTAGTACTATACTTGTATGAGTTCTTTCAACTATAGGATTTTTAAGTAAATTTTTGAGAAAATTATCAAGATCTTCAACATTTTTAAATTTAGCAACAATTGCAACATCATACTCACCAACTATATCATAAACTGCAACAACATTATCATAGTTAGATATGCTTTTCTCAAATTCAACTAGATGTTTACCATCTACTTTTGCCATAATTATGCTAGTGAGAGAGTATCCAAGTTTTGTATAGTCAATTAGTGCTGTAAATCCTCTTACTACTCCCTCTTGCATTAATCTTAATAATCTATTATGAAGAGTAGCAGGTGACACGTTCATCTCTTCCGCTAATCTTCTCAAGCTTACTCTAGAATCTCTTAAAAGCTCCATAAGCAATTTTTTGTCTACTGTATCTATCTCAACCCTTTTTTTATCTGACATAAAGTTCATAGTAAGATTAATATACTGATTAAAAAATTTTCATCTTGAAAAGGATTTATCATGCTAACTTTAGCTGAGATATACCTTGTAATACAAGTTGAACACCAAACGCCGCTATAATTATAGCAGTAAATCTACCCGTTGCTACTGTACCGGTTTCTCCCAATAGTTTAACTATTAGAGGACCGGAAAGCAATGACAAATATACTAATAAAGTCACTAGTAGACTACTTAATATCAAAATCAAAGGATTATAGCTTACTGATAAAGTAATTAATGCTGTCATAGTGCCTGGTCCTACAAGCAGAGGCGTAGCAATTGGAGTAATTATGGCTTCCTCAAGTTTCCTTACGAATCTTAACTGCTGGAACCCACCCATGGTATCTATACCTAGGTAGATCAATAGAAGACCTCCAGCTATTTCAAGTGATTGTGGAGATAATCCTAAGAAGTCTAAAAGTGGTCTACCTAATATAGAAAAAATCACTAATAAAATTATTATTGCTATTGTTATTTTATTTACAATAAAATTCCAAGAGAGTTTTCTACTTGGATCTTCTTTAGATGCTTCTTCATAGACTGCTAGTAAAAAAGGTATCACTGAAAAAGGGTCAATTATTGCAAATAGTTTAACTGTTATTACTAATACTGCTTCAAAATTCATTCTAGTAGACTAGTAATCTCTTTGAGATTTTTAATTCTCTCTTCCTTGTTTTCACTCATAGTAGCTAAAATTAGTTTACTTAATATCTTATATAATCTAGATATTTCCTTTTTGCAGTCATCGTTATCTTTTTCAACTTCTGTAACTCTTCCTTCTAAAGCTTGAAGCGACATGTAAAGTTCTGTAACCAACTCCTCTACACTATGTTCATGATGATGGTGGTGATGTTCACTTTCTTCAACTTCTCTTTGTATTTCCTCCATATCGTCTTCACTTTGTGGAATTTTATCTATTCTAAATTTCATTGCGAATCATCCCCTTCTTCCTCTGTGTCAACATTTTTAATGTTATTCATATTTATATCTGTGTCTTGAATTATTTTTATTCCCATCCTTAAGTAATGCTTTATCACGACAGATATTTTACCTGCGGCTCTTGTTGCGATACACTCTGTTTCTACAGTATCTCCATCAATGGTCTCAACAACGACCTTGGCTGTCTTTTTACTCTCGTCACAATATTCTACATTTACAGACTTTATCTTTCCCATGTAGAGTAGTGATTCTATATCTCTTCCTTTCATTACCATCTTTGTCATTTTTTCACTGCTATTCCTATTATGTCTGAATATTTTAATCCTTTTTCTTTTAAAAACGCTTCAATCTCTTTTCTTATTCTTGTTATACTCTCATAGCCTTCATCTATCAGAACTGTACCTAGTCCAATAAGCTTAGCTCCGACCGACATTAACTCTATAGCATCAATTCCGTTAAAAACTCCTCCCATTCCTATAATTTGTGCTTCATATTCTTTATAAACATCATGGATTATTCTAACTGCAAGTGGATGAATGCATTTACCAGAAATCCCGCCAGTACCGTAATGTAAGATTTTGTTAAAAGTTTCTACATCAACTGTCATCCCTTTTAGCGTGTTAATTAATGTTAATCCATCTGCACCAGCAGATAGTGCTTTTCCAGCAAGTTCAATTACATTATCCCATGGACCAAGCTTTACAAAAACAGGCAAAGAAGCGACTCCTTTTACGTTTTTTACAATCTCGTGGACATAACTAGATAAGCTTTCTCCAAATCCCTTTCTATTAGGACTACTTATGTTTATTTCTATCATAATTCCCCTCTTTATTTTTCCGGCTACTTCAGTAATTTCTTCGACACTTCCTCCTCCTATACTTACAATGAGAGGACATTCACTTTCAATCTTTTCAAGTTCATCCACACCTGGATTTCCTAGGCCTATTGCGTTCATATAACACTTGTCGTGAAACTTAATAACAGTAGGAGAATCGTGAGGATTTAGGGGCTTAAGTGTTAGTGTTTTTATAGTTATTGCTGATGGCGAGTAATTTTTACATACATAATTGATTTTTGAAAAGGAAACTAATCCAGAAGCTATAATTAGTGGATCCTTAAAGTTTGTATTGGCTACTTGTATCATAAGGATTCATCCCCCTAATTGGGTAAACATTTTCTCCGTCATATGCTAGTTTCCCTTGAACGATTGTAAAATCAACCTTGGCTTCTAATTTGTAATAATCAAGGGGAGTCTCTGTGACTTTAGAGAATTTAGTCGCATATCTCCATGGATTTCTACTTATGATTGTGAAATTAGCTACATTTCCTACTTTAATCTCTCCATATGGCACACCTAGTATTTTAGCTGGGTTCTTTGAAAGTAATAAGACTGCTCTATCAAATGTTATAATACCTTTGAAGGCTAAAGAGTAAATAAAAGGAGTTGAAAAAGACATTGCTGCTATTCCAGGAGGGCATAATTCATATTCCATGTTCTTTTCGTTTCTTGTGTGAGGGGCATGATCACTTACTATTGTATCTACTTCAAACAATGCTCTCCAAAGGCCTAACCGTGTTACATGATCTCTTATTGGTGGGTTTACTTTACTTAAGCAATCCTTTTCTCCATCAACTAATAAGTGGTGAGGTGTTATATCCGTTGTAAATCCCATTTCCTTTGCCAACTTCACCGTTTCATAATTGGTTATATGTGTTATATGAACATTCCCATAAACATAATTCAAAGAGCCAATTTCCATCCACAACTGTCTTAATTTTCTAGGTACTTTTAAAGCCAAAGGAATCTCTGGATGAAGAACCTTTAACTTTTTACTTTTCTTTAATACTTCTTTAGTCTCCTCTTTTTCAAGATCTTCCGGATATATTTTATACCCTGCAATTGGGAGTTTATCAACACTTTCAACTTCTTTAGTTACACCAGAATAAATTGCAAAATCAGATCTAGATTGATATTCAAACTCTCTAAGTCTTTCTACAACTCTTTGATAAGTATTAACTGGTGGCAAAGTATTCGGCATATCTACAACTAATCCAATCCCTCCATACAATGCCTCGCTGGTTGCTGTACCTACAGTCTCCTTATAGGACAACTTAGCTCCTCTAACATGAACGTGCATATCTATTGAGCTTGGCATTATCAACTGATTTTCTTTAAACTCGATATCTGGTTTACATTCCTTTTTTATACCTTTTATAAACCGATCAAACTGTATGCATACTTCATCTATTGAGCTGTTTATCCATGCTTTACCTCTTATCCACAATATCACTCACCTTAAGTAAAGGCCCATCTATACAAGTTAGCTTATTATTAATCTCACAAACTCCACAAACTCCTAGCATACAATTCATTTTCACCCATCTCACGTAAACTAATGCATCTTTAGGTAGTGCTGTAATTTGTTCGGGCGGAACTGCAGCAATTACCATGTCTGCATCACTTTCATTTCCTTTTTCAAATTCGTTTGTATCACATTCAATACACTTTACTTTTACTAGGTATCCATCTCTTTTAGCTTCTCTAAGTATATACAAAATATCATAAAAAAAGTCTTTATGTGCTATGCCTAGAATTTTTCTACCTTTAAATCTTAATGGCTTTCCTAATGGTCCCTTAATTATTACTCTTTTCTTCCCATTTATTCTTTCATATAGCCTCTCTGAAAGATGTAGTGTTAGAACTCGATTATAATAATCAGTTATGCTTAATGGTACCTCCCTCTCTCCAGAAAGGATTAAGCTAACGAATTGCCCTGGTAGTGGTTTTATTGGAAATGAGACTCCCATCTCGTAAATATTTTCTACTTTTTTAGTGTATATAATATCTGAATAAATCATTTTTCACTACCTAGTATTTGTTTTGATATATCGTTCTCATCAATTATTGTATCGCAATATACACACTTCATCTTAAGGGGTTTTTCGTTTATCCTTACAAATTCAGAAAGCGCTTCTATGTCGTTATTTGTTATACAAGTTAGGTTAATACATTTAAGAACACCTTTGACAATTTCTGGTATCTTTAGCTTTTTCTTTTCAACCACTTCATAGTCTCTAATGATGTTTATAGTGGCTGTAGGTGCAATAAGTGTGATCAAGTTTGCCTCTTTTTCATCCACTTCTTTATTTTCTATCTTTATGATATCTTTTCTTTCCATCTTCTTGCTCTCTACATTCATAACCAAAGCTATCGTGTCTTGCTTAGTTATCTTAAGTATCTTGAGTACTTCTAATGCTCTCCCTGCTGGTATATGGTCAATAACTGTTCCATTCTTTATTTTTGTGACTATAAGTTCTTTTTTGCTAGTAGCTTCCATTTTACTCACCAACAATTTTACTTAAGATTGCCATTCTTACCGGAACAGCATAAGAGGCTTCTTCAAAATATTTAGCTTGTGGCATTTTATCAACTTCTCTACTTATCTCATTAATTCTGGGTAACGCATGTAGGATTATGCTATTCTTTTTCATTTTGGATACAAATGCTTTATCTATAACATAACTTTCCTTTACTTTTTCATATTCACTTTCATCTGGGAATCTTTCCTTTTGAATCCTAGTTACATAAAGAACGTCTATATCTGAAATTACTTCCTTATAATCTGAAATTTCCTTATAAGGATAATTCAATTCCTCTAATATTTCCTTTCTAGCTGATAATTGGGGTGGTGAAATTAAGTAGACTAATTTTGGCTTAAATCTGGTTAAAGCACGTAATAAGCTGTTAACTACTCTTGCATACTTCAAGTCGCCAATTAGCCCAAATGTTAGACCATCTATTGTTCTAAAGTTCTTATATACAGTATATAGGTCTATGGCTGATTGAGTAGGATGTTCATGTTTTCCATCACCAGCGTTAACTATAGGAATTTCTGATATTTCGGAAGCAAACTTAGCTGCCCCATCAAATTTATGTCTCATAACTATTACATCGGAGTAGTTATTCAACATCCTTATTGTATCTGCGAGATTCTCTCCTTTTGCCACTGATATTCCTTCTGTGGAAGAAAATCCTATTGTAGACGCGCCTAAATTTATTGACGCTTTATTAAAGCTCAAATACGTTCTTGTACTTGGTTCAAAGAAAGCTAATGAAACTGTCTTATCCCTTAAGAGGTTTACATTTTGGACTTTTTGAAATTTTTCAGCTATTTCGAAAATTTCCTCAAAATCATTTCTTGTCAAATCATATGAAGAGACTAAATCTCTCACAAGTGCCCTTCATTTATCTTGTTTCAATGATTATTTAAACTCTTTCTTTGATAAACTAAATAATGGATTTCGTTAAAGCATTAATCGAAAACAAACTTCTGCTAACTGGAAACTTTGTATTAACTTCTGGTAAAATAAGCCCATACTATTTAGACTTAAGGAGATTATCTAATTATTATGAGATTTTTTCTGATGTGGTAAACCAAGCTATAGATAAGATAAAAGGACTAGAATTTGATATGGTAATTGGAATAGCAACTGGTGGAGTTCCCTTTGCCTCATTTATTTCTTGCCGTATGGGTAAACCGTTAGGATATATAAGAATGGAAAAGAAAGGGTATGGAACGGATAAGTCATTAGAAGCTATAGTAGACAGTAAGAAAATTCTCTTGATAGACGATGTTGCGACTACCGGAGGTTCATTAGTGAAGGCTGTAGATGCTATTGAGTCTGAAGGAGGAAAAGTTGTAGCTAGTCTTGTCATAGTTGATAGACTTGAGGGGGCAGAGAAAAAATTGGCAGAGAAAGGTGTTAAATTGTTTTCAGTGTATAAAATCAAAGATATTTTAGAATATTTGCTCAATTCAAATCTTATTTCAGAAAATGATAAAAATAACATACGTGAGTATTTGGTGAAAAACATTGAGTAATTTGATTCTCTCCTTAGACAAGGAATTGCCCCCTTCAACCTTGTCTGAAATAAGTAGGCACATTAGAAGAGTAAAAGTTGGCTATCCATTAATTTTAGGAAATTTTTCATATCTAGACGACGTAATTAAGCTACATTGGGAAGAGGTAATATTTGATTTAAAATTAGCTGATATAGATAATACAATGATACTTATAGTTTCCAAGCTACTAAATTATGGCGACTCGTTTATTTCTCATTCATTTATAGGAGTAGAAGGGGCTCTAGATAGGCTTTCTGAATTTCTTAGGCAAAATAATAAAAATCTTTACTTAGTTCTTTCAATGTCACATAAGGGTTGGAATGATAGTTTTTATCCATATTTGAGAGAGATAGCAAATAAAGTTGAGGCAAGAGGTTTTGTTGTAGGTGCGACTAAACCTAATATGATAAAGACTGTTAGGAATGATTTTAAAGATAAAATAATAATTTCACCTGGTGTAGGTGCTCAAGGGGCTAATGTAGGTGACGCTATATGCAATGGAGCTAATTATGAGATTGTAGGCAGGACAATCTATGATGCTAAAGATCCAATAGAACAAGCTAAAATATTATCACATATGCAAGAGGTGAGAATAAATGAGTGTAAAGGAGCAGAGAATGGATAAAAACGAACTTAGTGAAAAGTTAGCAAAAGTAGCAGAACTAATAGAAAAAGGAGAAGAAATAGAGGAGGAGTATGGTGAGATTTCGACTACTGATTTTGAAGACCTTTACACGTTGGGAGGAGTTAATGGTACCCTACAAGGCAGTAAGGGGCATAAATATCAAGAGCTTTACAAATATTTTGCAGATCTTTATAGTAAATTTATTACTTCTACAATGCTTGAATACGCTAGGAAGACTGAACAAACCGAAATTGAATATATAAATATTCTACTAGATGATGGTTATTTTTTAATTTTAGAAGGAGAAGAGGATCAAGTTGTTATTCCTCATCCCACTGGTTTGGCATCTACACATTCCCACCCTGATGTTTGTATATTTTCTTATAAAGATTTGGAGACAGCAGACCAGCTATTTATGAAGGGTTATTTAGCGGTAGGTGTATTAACTACCAAATGTTTTCTTCTTCTATTTAGAAATGGTGTCTACACAATTGAAGATAGAGAGAACCTTCTTTTGTTATCTAAAAACGTTAAGAAAAGTAAAACCGGAGACGACATAATCAAAGCATATAATAACGTTAAGTTTCTTCAGTTAGCGTTTCGTCTTGTTCAGTTCGCTTAGCCAATAGGTCTATTGTAGCTTCTGCTATATCAATTGAATATCTAATAACTCTTCTTATAGAATCTAATATAATTAACATAGAACCTATTTTCTTTGAGTCATAATTTAAATTTAAGATTCTTTCTGATAAAATCCTATTCCTAGATAATAAATCAAATTCTTTATTTATAATGTCGTGTGAAAGATCTTTATCTTTTGCGTTAAATGAATTTATTGAATTTCTATAAAAATCTGCTACTTCAACCCCATGGTCATACAGTTCTTTTTCTTTTAATTTTTCTACAATCGAAAGTTGATCAATAATTCTAACGCTATGATCCGAAACTCTTTCAATAGATTTTGCCACTGAATACAGGTTTATTAATTGTGTTAAATTATATTTTTCTTCCTCAATAATCTCTGGGTATTCAACGGAAAGTGAAAGTTGCCTTACAATATAAAAGTAAAATCTATCTACGTCATCGTCTCTATCAGTAATTTCTTTAGATAGATCCTCGTCTCCCTCTAATAGTGCTTTAAATGAGTCTTTCAGCATATTATAAGATATGTTTGCTGCTCTAGAAATTGATTTTGTGAGTGACAATTCCTTTTCGTTTACAAGGAATTGAATTGTTAATGAATTGGAGTCCTCATCTATAATCTCTGCTCCTAAAAGTCTATTTCTTATAGTATCCTTAATTTTTTCTCTATCCTCTGAGGAAAATTTTGTACAATATACTGACAATAGCGTATATCCAGCCATATAATATGAGATAATTTCTCTAATGACAAAGCTAATATCTGGTTTATCACAATTTAAACTAATTTTTTTCTCTCTTCTTTCCTCGCTTTCTTTTTTTCTTGGATTTAGAATAAGCCTGGCGTGATTATCCTGAAGTATTTCTATCTCATCCCCAGGTTTCAAAGTATGTTCCTTTATCCATAATTTAGGAAGAGATATAATATATGTAGATCCTCCAGTTAGCTGTAATTTCCTCACTATAGGTTTTGGCATAACTATATTCGGTATATATTTTTATGCGGGTACTTTATATTTTTCTTTTAATTCTTCAGAGGCGATTTTTTCTGCTTCTTCTAATATTTTTCTTACCTCATCACTCTCTTTTAACACAACTTGGGCATCTGAAGTTATTATAGGATTTAGATTGAGCACTATATCATCTATTAGAGGTCCAAAATCTATTGAGTTGCCCAAATTTCCTTTTATACTCTCTAAAGCTTTAACTACTGGATATATATATTGGGTCAAAGAACCAACGAGAATTAAAGTCTCTAATCTTATTTCTAGGATCTCTAACAATATCTTTATTTTTAATAAATTGCTTACAATATTTCTGTTAACCTCTATTTCTTTATAATACTCCTTAGATAAATAATTGAATCTTCCTATATTATATAACGATAAATCTTCTAGGGTTTTTATCCTATTATCAATTCTTGATATAAAAGCATCGATACGATAAATAGTAAGCCTAATATCGCTAAGAATCTCTGGTAATCCTTTCTTTTTCACATAAAAGCTCTTATCTTATAACATTTAAGAGTTTTTAGACTCTTCCAACAATAAGTCATCAAGAATATTTTTATACGTTCTAAAGAAGGCTGTCAATTTATAAGGCGCTCCATATCCTTCTCCATCTTTATATATTATTTGATTTTCAATAAGAACTTCTACGTGATGAATAACTGTCTTATAATCTAAATTAAGTGCGTTGGCTATTTGGTTTGCATTGAGCGGTTTCTCTTCTAAAGCCTTAACTATTTTTATTCTTGTATAACTACCTCTAGAAGTTAAAAACAGAAATTTAAAAAGTTTCTTTACTTGCCTTATTTCTTTCTCATTCACTGTTGTTATAGCTCGAAGTTTACATTTAATAAATTTCTCCTATTATAGCTCTCTGTGCTATTTCAGTTATTATTTCGGATATTGTTGGATGAGAGAGTTGCACTCTATATAAGTCTTGAACTTTTAAGGAGAGTTCCATTACTAAAGCTAAAGTATTTATTACTTCAGTAGCGCCTTCTCCTATCATGTTTGCTCCTAAAATCCTTCCATCTTCAGAAATAGCAACCTTTAAGAATCCTTCTATCTCGTTTACAGTCCAAGCTCTTGGAATATCTTTCATTTCAACTTTAATTTCTTTTGCATTTATCCCTGCCTTCTTTAATTCCTCTAAAGTGTTCCCTACAACACCTATCTCAAGATCAGCAAATATCGAAGACGGAATATATTTAGGCATTTCTGACTGCTTTCCGCCTATGTTATCACCAGCTACAATACCTTGTCTCCATGCTTTTGTAGCTGATAACGGTACTCCTGCAACATCACCTACGGAATACACTTTAGGGTTACTAGTTCTGGCTCTATTATCAACTTTTATGTAACCTCTTTGGTCTGTCTCAACTTTTATTGTTTTTAGGTCTATTCCATCCGTTATCGGTTTTCTGCCAATAGTTATTACCGCTAAGTCTCCGGTTATTTCTTCAGTTGAAGAGGTTGTTTGAGCTGTGAAGACTACTTTATCCTCACTTTTAGTAACTTTTGACTTTGTATTTACATAGATTCTAATCCCTTTTTCTTCTAATCTCTTCTTAACTTCATTAGCTATTTCAATATCTATTCCGGGAACTGGAAGAAGTCTGGGCATCAACTCAATAATAGTTATGTTTTTATTTAACGCTCTGAAAAGCGTTGCTAGTTCTACTCCTGCTACTCCCCCGCCAACAATTATTATATTATCTGGTAAGTTAGGCATATTCATAGCAGTCCAAGGATCTAGAATGTTTTTACCATTCAATGGAAAATCTGGTAATGAAAGAGGCTCAGAGCCCGTAGCTATTACCAAGTATTCTGTGGTGTAAGTTTTTCCGTTAACTATAACCTCTCCTTCTTTTTTTACCTCAGCCTTTCCATTTATTATGTCTACGTTATGCTTTTTTAAGACTTGAAGTAAGTTATCTTTTATTCCATTTATTATCCCGTTTTTGAATTTATTCATTTCCTCATAGTTTATTTTAGCACTAGAAGAGATCCATGGCGATTTGACTATTTTATTAACTATTTTAGCAGAATCAATCAGCGTTTTAGAAGGGATACAAGCTCTGTTTATACACTCTCCTCCAATTTCACTCTTTTCAACTATTGCTACTTTTTTTCCTAGTTCAGCACTTCTTACGGCAGACGCTATTCCGCCTACTCCTCCTCCTACAACGATAACATCATAATCCATTTTATCTCTTGTTTTTACTCATTAGATAAGATTTAAGCTTATTTAAAGTGTAGAGAATATCTGGGTGAAGATTATTCTTTTCTTCACTTTGGCATAAGGCTAAAAATTCTAACTCTGTATACACGTTATACCTAGAATAAATATCCTCAAGAGAGATATTCAAATCTAGGTAATCAGTAGCAAAGGCTTTTCCATTTTTACAGAATCTATAAATAAAACTAAGCATTCCAAGGTCGATAACTCTTTTTCTCTTTTCTCCAATGATTATTATTCTTACTCCTATAGGGATATTCTTCTCTAAATCCTCAATTTTTATCTCATCATCCTTTACTTTAATAACAGCTTCTTCCTCTTTTAGGAATTTTTCTAAAATATCATCCACAAGGTTTTAAAGGAACAGCAAAATAAAAATGTAAGATGACTGATTGGTACGCTTATAAGCAAAAAGCCTGGGAGAGAATAATAAGAGATAAAGAGATAGGTTACCTAGACCCCGATATCTTTGACGTACTTGAAGCTTTCTTCAAGAGGAAAGACGCTTTTACACAGAGTAGCTGTAGTGGAAGAATAACTATAGTCGATGCGGAATTACCATGGGAAAGAAGGAACTCTAGTGTTATCTATAAAAATCATTTAGGAATGAGCGTTTACGACTTTACTGAAACAATAAGTAAAGGAAAGGCTTGGAATCTGTGGCTTGTAGTCCAAGGTCCTATATTTCACGTTTATAATAGAACACAAGAAGAGGCTTGGGAAATCCTAAAAATTGCTAGGAGTGTAGGATTTAAACATAGCGGTATCCTAACTACAAATGAAAAAGGAGTTCTAGTTGAGTTGAGAACTGGAGTAAAGATGGTTCATTTATTGAAGCAAAAGTACACAGACGAAGAAATAGATAATCTAGTTAATATTGCAAATAAAGTTTTGCTTAAAGGTAAAGATAAACTGCATAAAATAAAAAATGCGATAGAGAGCTCATTGGACGCCAACGATTCTATGAAGTTGAGGGAGGACTCTGAAAGGAAGTCCGAGGTTCAATACCATTTGGGTTAGTCTTCTTAATTCCTCTATGTATCTTTCACTTCTTCCATCAGGTTGTAAAATAACTTTTCTAGGATTTATGTTATTTTTCTCAATGAAATTTATAACTTCTTTTATATCTTTCTCCGCGTTCACTATCACGAATTTATAGTAAGTAGCCCAATCATCATCTCTAAAGTTATAACCAAATTTATACCCTGCATTAGTAAGCTTTGGAGAAACAGAAAATATATCGACTATTTTCCTTAGTTTTTCACTTGGCTTTATAGTTCCACTTGTCTCTATCATTACCTTGTGGTCTAAATACTTAAGAGCTTCAACTAGCGGATAAACGTCTTGAAGAAGTGGTTCTCCTCCAGTAATTGTAGTGAATCTTATGTTGTTATTTATCTTTTTCAATATCTCGTCTATCTCCATTAACCTTCCATCGTATTTATGCCAAGCGTACTTTGTGTCGCACCAGATACATCTGAGATGACAACCAGCAAGTCTAATGAAATTAGAAGGAGTACCTATTACTTCTCCTTCTCCTTGAATCGATGTAAAAATTTCACTTATCCAATAACTCTGCATTTTGAAAAAGGTTAATCACGTAATTTATAAGACTATCTAAGCCTAATTCTTTCTCAGCGCTTATTTCAAACGTTTTTTCAGATAGATGGTTTTTTATTTCATTATACAGTTCCTCGTTTTTATCATCTATTTTATTTAAAACTGGAACTACTACTTTCTTTATTCCTTTTACCTCTTCATACAAGTCGAGTTGTTCTTTTGCAGAATATAATGACTGATTTGAAACGTCAAACATGAATATTATAATTCCTTCAAGGTTCTTTATCGCGTTTATAGCCTTAAGTTCAATTTTGTTCCTCTCTTTCATAGGTCTATCTAATATGCCGGGAGTGTCAATTACTTGAATCTTATATAACCTAGTATCAATGTGACCTACATGAATTTCTTTTGTAGTAAACGGGTATGAAGCTACTTCTGGTTTGGCAGAAGAAATTTTTCCTACAAGTGTACTTTTACCTACATTTGGAGGACCTGCAACTATAATTGTAAGCATATTAGGGTCTATTGCGTTTAGCTTCTTTAATTGAGACGCTAAGTCAATCACTTGATCTATACAATCTTTTCTTGCACGTAAGATTGAGTTAACTCTTCCAATGCATTGTCTCATTAGTTTGTTGGCTTCCTTTTCATCCGAAACTCTAATTAGCTGCCTATATCTTTCTATCACATTTAATGATAAACGTATTCCTCTGTTCATAGCTCCTAAGCAGAGTTTGACCTTATCTATATCAGCCACAATTTCTATGTTCTCTTTGTAAAAGGGATGAAGATTCTCAATTTTAGGGAACTCTTTCAAGAAATCTTGATATTTTTTAAGTTGTTCTTTTAAAAACAAAATCCTTTTTATTTCTCTTTCTTTAGGATTACTTCCACCTATTTTTGGGATCCTATTTAGGACTACCTTTATTAGGTTTTCAGTCTTAGGTGGGATTTTGATTTTTTCGAAAGGATTTAACATACCTTGGTTCCTGCGGGTACTTCTCCATCAACAGTCAGAATTCTAGGTTTTATTCCTTTCTCTTCATCCTCTTTACAACCAGCTGCAAGTATCATGCCTTGGCTATCAAATCCTCTAATTTTTCTTGGTTTTAAATTTACTATCACAATAACTCTTTTTCCTATAAGCTCTTCTGGCGTATAAAACTCTGCTATTCCAGAAATTATTTGCCTTGTTTCATTTCCCAAATCTAACATCAATTTAAGTAATCTTGTTCCTTCTATTCTTTCAGCTGTTTTTACAATTCCAACTCTTAGATCAACCTTTGCAAAATCGTCTATTGTAATTTCGCTCATAATGGTTAAGTAAGATAACTATATTATGAGTGTGCTTTTACTTAATTAAGTAAAAATATCACAATATAGTGCACAAGTTTTTTATACTGTTTGCGTAAAAATGAGTTATGGAATTTACAAAACTTGGGGAGGGAAAAACAAAAGAAGTGTATGCTTACGACAATTCCCATGTCCTTCTTAGATTTAAAGACTCCATAACTGCTGGAGATGGGGCCAAAAAAGACGAGTTACCTGGTAAAGGAGTTTTAAATGCTCAAACATCAGCATTTTTATTTAGACTTCTTGAGTCTAAAGGCGTAGAGAATCATTACGTAGGTATGTATGATGAAAGGACAATGATAGCTAAGAAGCTAACAATGATCCCTGTTGAGGTTGTTCTAAGGAACATTGCTACTGGAAGTATAGTTAAAAGGTTACCAGTAAGAGAAGGAGAAGTGTTTAACCCTCCGATAATAGAATTCTTTTTAAAAGATGACGCGAGACATGATCCATTGCTAAACTATTATCACATGGAATATTTTAAGCTAATGACTAGAAAAGAAGCTGAGGCAGTGGAAGAGATTATGCTAAAGGCTAACCAAATTTTATATCCTTTCTTTAAGAGTAAAGGGTTGATCCTCTACGATTTCAAGTTAGAATTCGGTAGATTAGACGGAAAATTGGTTGTGGGCGACGAGATTTCATTAGATTCAATGAGGATCAGAGAAGAAAAGACTGGTAGAATCTTAGATAAAGACCTTTACAGAAAAGGAGCAGACCTTCAAACTGTCAAAAACGCTTATGAGGAATTCTTTAGGAGGATAAGTGATTGACCATGCTTTACTATGTTGAATTAATAATAACGAATAAAGAAGGAGTAAGAGATCCTGAAGGAGAAACAATACAACGTTATGTTGTCAATAGATTTACTAATGAGATCCTAGAGACAAGAGCAGGAAAATACCTATTGTTTAAAGTTAATGCAAGTAATCAACAAGAAGCTGAAGGTCTAGTGAAAAAGCTAGCCGAAGAAATGAGATTGTACAACCCTATAATTCATAAGATTGAAGTTAAGGTGAGCAGAACTGAAGACAGCAGTAATTAAGTTCCCTGGAACAACCTGTGAAGTTGACGTTTATAAGGCTTTGCTCGAGGCGAAAGTAGATGCAGAAATAGTGAGATATAAAGATTTTGACCCTGACAAATATGAGGCTGTAGTCTTGCCCGGTGGATTCAGTTTTGGGGATTACTTAAGGGCAGGAAGTATAGCTGCAAGTACTGACACTATGAAGAAAGTCAAGGAAATGGCAACAGCAGGAAAAATTGTCATAGGAATCTGTAACGGTTTCCAGATTCTTGTTGAGAGCGGATTACTTGAAGGAGGCCTTTTGCCCAATCTTAACTTACGCTTCATAAGCAAATGGGTTTATTTGAAAGTAGTTAGAAATGATACCGTCTTAACAAAAGGTTTAGATAAAACTATAATAAAGATGCCTATAGCTCATGCCGAAGGTAGATTTTACCTTGATGATATAGAAAAAGCCAAGAGATTGGCGGTTCTTCTCTATTCAGATGAGTTCGGTAATGTAAATGAAAAAGTAAATCCTAATGGTTCTCTTTTGAACATAGCGAGTGTTGCGAATGAAGAAGGGAATGTTATAGGAATGATGCCTCACCCAGAAAGAGCATCTTTCAAACTCACTTCACCAACCGGAGAAACTGATGGACTACTTCTGTTTAGGGGGTTAAGTAAATGAAGATAACTCTTTCACCATACGAAATGGAGATTGTTAGAAATAAGCTAGGTAGAGAGCCTAGTGAGGCTGAATGGATGACAATCGATGCACTATGGAGCGAACACTGTTCCTATAAATCTTCTAAGACGTTTTTGAGAAGTCTTCCAAGTGAAGGAGAAAATGTTGTTATGGGAATTGAGGACTGGCAGGACGCCGGTGCAATAGATGTTGGAGACGGATGGGCCATTGTGCTTAAAGTAGAAAGTCATAATCATCCTTCAGCAATAGATCCATTCAATGGCGCCGCTACTGGTGTTGGGGGGATTATAAGAGACATTATAAGTAAAGGTGCAAGACCAATAGCATTACTTGATATGATTAGAGTAGGAAACCTTTCTTTATCGAGGAACAGATGGTTATTGAAAAACATTATTTCTGGGATTGGCTTTTATGGTAATAGCATTGGCGTCCCCGTTATTGGTGGAGAACTAGAATTTGATGACTCCTACAACGATAATCCTCTAGTTGACGTTGCCTCTGTAGGTGTAGTAAAGAAAGATAAGATAGTACCAAGCGTCATCAAAGAACCTGGATTAAAGATAGTTTTAGTTGGCTTAACGGGATTGGATGGGCTTGGTGGTGCTTCTTTTGCTTCAAGAAAATTGAGTGGTGAGGACGAGATAGGTGCGGTACAGATAGCAGATCCTTTTGCTGGCAAGATCGTTTTAGACGCGACTTTGGAAGTAGCAGATAAAGTAGAGGCTATAAAGGACTTAGGAGGAGGCGGAATAGTAGTAGGAATTACTGAGATGGCAAACGGATTTGGTGCGGTGGTTGATTTAAATAAGGTTCCGTTAAGGGTGAAGGATTTAACTCCAGAGGAAATCCTCGTATCCGAAACGCAAGAGAGAATGATATTTGCTGTGAGAGAGGAAAAAGTGGAAGAAGTTTGCAAGGCTTTTGAATACTATGAATATCCATGTACAGTTATAGGAGAATTCGTAAAAGAACCGTTCATCAAGTTCTATTACAACGGTAAAGAATTCGTAAGCTTGCCCTCTGAACTACTTTTGTCTCCGCCAAGATTCGTATGGAATGTAAAGAAAAAGGTTAAGAGTTACGGGAGTAGACCAGAGGTGGGCATTGAAGAGAGCGTGAAGGCTATAGTTTCTAATTTTATGAGCAAAGAATGGGCATATTCTCAGTTTGATTATGAGGTGGGTACTTCTACTGTTTTGAAACCAGGCGAAGCCGATTCCGGTTTAATCGCTTTGCCTAATGGCAAGCTTCTAGCACTCAAAGGGGATGCTAATCCCGACCTTTGTAGTGAAGATTCTTATGAATGTGGTAAAGCAATAGTTGCAGAGGCATATAGGAATCTGGCTTCAGTAGGCGCAATAGGCATCGGCTTAGTTGACCACCTACAATTTGGAGATCCTAAGAAGCCAGAAGTCTATAATGACTTCGTTGAAGCTGTCAGAGGCATAGCAGAGGCTTCAAAATTCTTTTCTATTCCAATTGTTGGAGGAAAGGTTTCATTTTACAACGAAAATAAAAACGGAATTGCAATTAAACCTACGCCATTAGTTGTTATGGCTGGGTTGATAAAAGAGAAGTATTTACGAAATAAAGTTGACGAAGCTTACGTAACCTTAATTGGATTTACAAGGGATGAAATGAGAGGTTCTCTTTTCACTAAAATTTTCGGTACCTATGGTGAAGTACCTAAGACAAGGCTGAATGAAGATTATTTATCAAGCCAACTTGTAATAGAGGCGATAAATGATCAGTCAATAATCTTTGCAAAAGATATAAACAGAGGAGGACTAATTGGGTCCCTCTTCTCAATTTTAGTTAAAGGAATGGGCGTAGAAATTAACCTGTCTGGAATTCCGTCAGACTCAGAAGATTGGGTAGCGAAACTATTCTCTGAGAATAGTGGAAGGTTTATTGTGTTAACATCTGACCCAGAAAGTCTTTCTAAGAAAGCTGAAGGCATTCATGTTTCAGTAATAGGAAGAGTTACAAATAACCAAGGTATCTTAAAGATTAATGAGAAAGAAATAAATCTAGAAAAACAAATCTCAAATTACTACGATTACTTGTATAAGGTGATCTCATGAAGATTAAAGAACACTGTGGAATTGTAGGTATTTACACGAGCACCGGAAAGTCTTCTTTATTTGCTTATGAAACACTTAAGCTCTTGCAACATAGAGGACAAGAATCTGCTGGTGTAACATATTTAAGAGATGGAAAGTTAGTTACTATGAAGGGTTTGGGATTAGTTGAAGACGCGCTAGATTCGAGGATATTACAGGATTCTAATTTAGCTATTGGTCATGTTAGATATTCGACTACCGGAAAAGGGTCTCTAGATGAAGCACAGCCTATGAGCAATGGTTCTATTTCTATTGCATTTAACGGTACCATAACAAACTATTATAAATATAATACTTCAACAGATACAGAATTTATTCTAAGAACTATATCTGAGGCAAAAGATGTAAAAGAAGGGATAAGAAAGCTCGTAGACCTTGCAGATGGTGCTTATTCTATCGTTATTTTAACCATCAAAGGCGAACTAATTGGCTTTAGAGATCCTAAAGGATTTAGACCCCTTGTACTGGGAAAACTCGATGATGGTTATATTTTAGCATCTGAAGACTCAGCAATAAGGCAGTTAGGGGGTAAACCGTTAAGGGACGTTAAACCTGGCGAGATGATCTATATTAAAGACGGAGAAATAGAAAGTGAAATCATATATAAAGATAATAGTAATTTCTGCTCCTTTGAATATATTTATTTTGCAAGGTCCGATTCTACAATAGATGGGGTTTCTGTATATAATGCAAGGGTTAAATTAGGTGAAATACTAGCAGAAAATCACCGTGTTAATGCGGATATAGTTATTCCGGTACCAGAGTCTTCAATTCCTATTGCGATAGGATTTTCAAGAAAATCTGGGATCCCATTAGAATATGGGTTAGTGAGGACTTTAGTTGCAAAGAGGTCATTTATAATGCCTACACAAGACAAAAGGAATTCTGTGATTGAAGAGAAATTCGGTGTTGTAAAGAGTGTGGTTGATGACAGAAGGGTTGTGATTGTTGATGATTCTATAGTGAGAGGAAATACTATGAGAAAGATCGTAAAGATGATTAGAGATAATGGTGCAAGAGAGGTTCATGTAAGAATTGGTTCACCAAAGATAAAGTACCCTTGCTATATGGGTATCGATTTTCCTTCCGTGAAAGAACTTATAGCAAATGAAAAAAATGAGGAGGAAATTGCTAAATATATTGGGGCGGATTCTCTTGAGTACCTCACTATAGAAGAAATGATAAAAGCAATAGGAAGAAATGATTTATGTCATGCATGTTTTTCTGGTTTATACCCTCTAAGATATTCGTATAATCTACAAGAATTAGAACCTGTATTCAAAAAGGTGGTTTAAATGTCTGGTATAATAGGTATATATGCATTTGATAAAAACTGGAATATAAGTAAGTTTGTTTATTATGGACTAATAGGTCTTCAAAATAGAGGATACAGCTATTCTGGTATAACAGTACTAAAAGATGATTTCAAGAATTTAACTAAAGACTCTGCGCCAGAAGATTTAGAAATGCCTTCAGATTTTGAAGGCTGGTCTGGAATAGGATACACAGGGACTAAAATAGGCTATCCAATTATCACTGATTATGGAGCAATGGTTATAGACGGTATAGTAAAAGAGGATATAAATGAGTTAGCTAAAGGTCTTTATAAGGATCCTGAGAAAGCTCTCACTAACACTAGGGGAGTGTTTTCATTAATTTTCTTATCTAAAGACGGAAGAATGATAGGTTATAGGGATTCCTACGGAATTAAACCATTAGAAATAGGTGGATTCGGTTTCGATTTGGCAATATTGTCATCAGAGACCTCTGGTATTTCAGTAATAGGCGGAGAATTCAGAAGAGAACTCAAACCAGGGGAAATTGCGTTCATAGATAGTTATGAAATTTCTTATTCTCAAGTTATTGAAAGTAGACATAATTATTGTGCTATTGACTTGATTTATCAATCAAGAATAGATAGCTATGTCTTTAACAACTACATTTATGAAGTAAGACTAAAAGTAGGAGAGCAACTTGCTGAAGAGAAAAGAATTGATGCTGATGTAGTTATAGGGGTACCAGATACGGCTTTGCCCTTCGCAATAGGCTACTCAAGAAAAACTGGCATTCCTTTTAACTTAGGTTTCACAAGGACTGGTAGTCCAATAAGAACAATGCTAGCTTCAGATGACTTTCTTAAAGTGATTGGAGTTCAACTTAAGCTAAATCCAATAAAATCAGTGGTTAGAGGAAAGAGAGTTATTCTCGTTGATGATTCTATGGTTACAGGCAGGACGTTAAAGAATACAGTTTTTAGTCTGAGAAGCCTGGGGGCTAAGGAAGTTCATGTACTTATTGGTAGTCCAAAGCTTATTTCCAGATGTCCTTATGGGATGGAGGTGCCAGAAGAGAAAGACTTGATTGCAGCTAACCTCTCAGATGAAGACATAGCCAAAGTTATTGGAGCAGACTCAATTTATTGGCTAAGCTTAGAAGGTCTTCGAAAGGTTTTAGGTAACAATTTGTGCTTAGGGTGTATGACTAAGAATTATCCAAAGGTGATCTAAAAATGAAGGTACTCTTAATAGGAGATGGAGCGAGAGAAAACGCTTTAGCCGAAGCTCTAGGCTCTTCACCAAATGGTTATAAAGTATATGCAGTATCCTCATACATTAACCCCGGGATATATGAAGTGGTGAACAAGAGTGGCGGAAAATACTTTAAGGGAAATATAAACTCTCCCGAATTTATCAAAGAAATAATAAGGGAAGTCAATCCAGATTTTGGAGTTATTGGCCCAGAAGACCCGCTCTTCAATGGGGTAGCTAATGCCTTTAGGGAAGAGGGTTTACCAGTTGTTGGCCCCGATAAAGAGAATGCAATGATAGAAAAATCAAAGGTATGGATGAGAGAGTTAATGTGGAAATATAACATCCCGGGGAGGTTGCGCTTTAAGGCTTTTGCAGATATAAAAGATGCTGTTAATTTCATCTTAGAATACGGTGGCTCGATAGCGGTAAAGCCTTCTGAGCAAGTTGGTGGAAAAGGAGTAAAAGTAGTGGCTGATTTGCAAGCATATCTTTCACAAGAGAAAAGAAATGCTATAACTAAAGGAATCGATGGTATTGCTGGTTATGTGAGCGATAAGGTGAAGATAATAGTCGAGGAAAAAGTTGATGGACCAGAGTATACTCTTCACGTTCTAACTGATGGACAATCATATTTGCCATTACCATTAGCTCAAGACTATAAACACGCATATGAAGACGGAATTGGGCCAGAGACTGGCGGAATGGGTTCAATATCTGGCCCAGAAGATGGTCTTCCTTTTATAAATGAAGAGGAGTATAAGAGGTCTTTCGAGATAGTAAAGATGACAGCTGATGCAATAAAGAAAGAGGTAGGAAAAAGCTACGTTGGTATTTTATCCGGTCAGATGATGCTTACTGGAGTGTGGGGACCTACAATAATCGAATATTATTCCAGGTTAGGCGATCCAGAAGCATCAGCTATTATTCCTAGAATAGAAAGTGATTTTGGAGAAGTACTAGAGTTATTAGCTACAAAAAGGCTTAACCAAGCTAGAATTAAAATTAATCCCAAACCTTCAGTTGTAAGAGCTGTGGCTCCCCTGGGTTATCCATTAAACAGAACAATGGCTTCAAATCATACAATATCACTCGATTTACCAAAGATAAGAGAACTTGGATGTAAAGTCTATTTCGGTTCGGTAGCGCTTGAAGGCATGCAACTAATAACAAAAGGTTCTAGAGCTCTCGAAATAGTTGCAATAGATGATTTTGAAACAGCGTCAAACAAACTGGACAAGTGTTTAAACTACATCTCTTCTGACACGAAGCTGATATTCAGACACGATATCGGAAGAACAGTGAATGAACAAGTTGAGAAAGCTGAGATAGTTAGATACACTTACAAATCTAGAGAAGCCAAGGGAATTTTAGGCGTAACCGCTGACTGGTCTCCTAATGGTGGTTTGTGGTGAGCGAGTACAAAAAATCTGGTGTAGATTTAGAAAAGTTGAAAAGTTATCACAATTTAGCATCTTCAGTTTTTTCTAATTCTGGAGTCTTAAAGATAGGACATTATGCCGGGGCGATAAAATTTGGTGATAAATATTTAGCTGTGCATGTCGATGGTGTTGGAACAAAGACGTTACTTGCCCTTAAAACCGGGATAATTGAACCTACCGGAATTGATTGTATTGCAATGAATGTCAATGATTTAGTTTGCGTGGGTGCAATACCTATTGCTGGCGTAGACTACTTGGCTTTAGAAAAACCTATGGATGATGTAGTTGAGAAAGTTTTGAATGGTCTTAAAAAGGGTGCAGATGAGTCAAATATTGAAATTGTAGGCGGAGAGACAGCTATAATGTCTGGTGTGATCAATGGTTATGATCTATCGTGCTCTATATTAGGCATTACAGATAAATTAAAGATTGGCGAGGACGTTAAGCCAGGTGACATAATTTTAGGACTAAGGAGTAATGGAGTACACTCAAACGGCTATTCACTTATTAGAAAACTTATCGATGAAAATAAACTGTCATTGAAAGACTGGGGAGAAGAACTAATGAGACCTACTCGAATTTATTCATCTTCTGTAATACCAATCTTAGATAAAATAAAAGCTTTAGCACATATTACCGGCGGGTCATTTTCTAAGCTAAAAAGAATAACAAATTATAGGATAAACTTAAAAATGCCAGAACCTCAAGAGGTCTTTAAAGCAATTGAGAACTCTGGTGTACCTCATTTTGAAATGTATAAAGTTTTCAATATGGGTATAGGCATGATTATATTTGTATCAAAAGATCTTAAAGATGATATAATTGAAATTTTGAGTAAAAAGGAAACTGTATATGAATTAGGTTATGTAGAAAACGGTGAAGGGATAAAAATTACGACCTATAAGAACGAAGTTCTCTACGTATAGCATTTAATGAAGTCCTTTTAAACTCTGGTGCTAATAATGGCTTCTAGTGACTAAAAATGAAACAAATGGATACAAAATCTTTGGTAAATTATATAGCATTAAAAATACTAGGTGGTAGCGACTATATATTAGATGCACTAGAAGAATACCTAGTTAACGGAGAAGGCCCGGCCTCAGTTGCCTATAAGTATCAAATATCAAAACATCAACTTAGGGGCTATGCACAAAGGATTATTGAAAAGAGTGGAAGTGAAGCGAGAGCAAGAAAAATTATCCCTGTTATTAAGCAAATTGCAAGTGATGTAAAACCGGTAGTAAAGAAGAATGAGAAAGATCTTTATGTTTGTGAGATATGTAAAGTAACAGTAGCAAAGGAAGATGCTGAAGAACATGTAAGGAAGTATCATAAAGATATACTTACCTCAACAATAAAGACAATACTTGAAAGATTAGAACAGTATAAGAAAGAGAAGCAAGCCGTAATACTTACTTCAGCAAGTTAAAAAGGTTTTTTAAGGTTACAAGATTTTTTAACGCTTTTTACGCTTCTTCATAACGTTAGAATTTATATTGAGCAAGGTATTATCTATTTGTATGAAAAAAGTAGTTAGTGTGAGACTCAGAGAAGAAATCGTTGCCAAGATAGATGAATATGGGAAAAAACAAAATCTTCAAAGCAGAACTGATTTTCTTAAAAAAGCTTTGGAATATTATATGAAAAAGAGGATGCAAGAGGCTAAAAGAGTCCTTTAACATTATCTATTTAGAGAATACGTTTTTTTCATTATCCTCATTCTTTTTAAATCTCTTTTTCATGTTGATTGACGGAATGAAAATCGTTCTTGCATACTCGGGAGGTTTAGACACAACAGTAGCAATAAGATGGCTAAAAGAAACCTTTAACGCTGACGTTATAACACTTACTGTAGATGTAGGGCAAAAAGATAATTTTGAAGATATAGAAAAAAGAGCTTACATTGCAGGAGCATTAAAGCATTATACAATAGATGCAAAAAAAGAATTTGCGGAAGGCTACATTTCTTATTCAATAAAGATGAACTCATTATATGAAGATGTATACCCACTATCAACTGCATTAGCAAGACCATTAATAGCACAGAAGGCAGTAGAAATAGCTAAAAAAGAAGGCGCAGAATATATAGCTCACGGGTCTACCTCAAAAGGGAATGACCAAGTAAGATTCGATCTGGCAGTAAAAGCGTTATATCCAGAGGCAAAACTAATAGCACCAGCAAGAATATGGAATATGACAAGAGAGAAAGAAATTGAGTTTGCGAAAGCGAGAGGAATTCCAATAAAGACTGAAAGTAGTAAGTACAGTATTGATGAAAACCTTTGGGGAAGAAGTATAGAAGGGGACGATATTTCAGATCCTTCAAAAGAAGTACCAGAAGATGCATTTGAATGGACTAAGAAGAAAAATAGTGGAAAGCTAAAACTTAGCATAGAGTTTGAAAAGGGAATTCCAGTCGCTATAAATAATGAAAAAATGGATCTAGTTAAGATTGTTCAATTGTTGAACGAGCTTGTAGGCTCATATGGCTACGGAAGGATAGAACATCTAGAAAATAGAGTTGTAGGGTTTAAGTCTAGAGAAGTTTATGAAACACCTGCTGCTTTGGTTCTTATAAATTCACATAAGGACTTAGAAAAAACTGTGTATTCACCACTAGAATTAAGATTCAAAAAGATGATAGATTCTCAATGGTCTGATTTAGTCTATCAAGGATTATGGTTTGAACCATTGAGAGATACATTACAAGTAGCGGGAGATAATCTAAACAAATGGGTAAGCGGAGAAGTAAAGGTTGAGATAGAAGGAAATGGACTTAGAATACTTAGAAGAGATGCCAAGTACTCTCCGTTCTCTGAGAAAATTGCGAGTTACAACAAAGGATGGTATCCAACTGACGAAATGGCTAAAGGGTTCATTGAGATATTCGGTATGCACTCGCTATTGGTAAGACAGGTGAGAGAGTAGTGGTTTTATATCGAAGATGGGGATCAGAGAAGGACTTTGTTTCCACTTATACTTCTTCAATTGAGAGTGATAAAGAGATTGTTGAAGAAGTAAAACTTGTTATGAAGGCTCATGTTATTGAACTATACTTATCCGGTTATCTTAAAAAAGAAACTACTGTCAAAATTTTGGATGCAATAAATTCCTTTAACGAGATGAAAGAGGGATACGAAGACGTTCATGAAGCTTTAGAAGATCATATAATAAAAATGGTTGGTGAAGAAGGGGGAAACGTAGGATTAGGCAGAAGTAGAAACGATCATGTGGCTACTGCTTTAAGATTAAGAATGAGAAAATATCTTATAGAAATTCTTTATGATTTAATTTCTTTAAGGAAAACATGCATAGAAAAGAGTAAAAACAGTAAAGAAATTTTATTTCCAGTTTATACGCATTTTCAACCAGCTCAGCCGTCCACTTTATCACACTACTTGCTTTACATAGAAGAAGAGATCTCAACTGTTTGGAATTACTTATTTAATTCTCTTCTTTTAATAAATAGATCTCCGCTAGGTAGTGGTGCAATAGTAGGTACTAACGTTAAATTAGATAGGAAAAGAGAGGCTGAAATGCTAGGCTTTGATGATATAATTTATAATACAATATCAGCAACGTCATCAAGATTAGACCTAATAAATGCCATTTCAAGTCTTTCTTTAGCTATGTTATTTTTAAGTAGAATAGCTGAAGACCTTATTCTTCTTTCTTCAATGTTTATTGGAGTTGTTAAATTACCAGATTCTCACGTAAGTACAAGTAGTTTGATGCCTCAAAAAAGAAACGCAGTAACACTAGAGGTCTTGAGAAGTAAAGCTGGTGAGTGTTTCGGAGATTTAACCTCATTAGTAACTATCTATAAAGGTTTACCTTCGGGATATAATCTAGATTTACAAGAGATGAATAAGCACTATTGGAATTGTATAAAAATAGTAATTCCTTCTTTAGAAGTAATTAACTCAATAATTAAGGGTATTGAAGTAAAAGAGTTCAAAATAGACGATAAGATTACTGCAACAGATGTAGCAGAGGATTTAGCTATCACCGGAATTCCATATAGAAAAGCTTATATGGAGGTAGCTGACAAGATAAGAGCGGGCACTTTTACATCTGAAATTTCTCCAAAAACTTCTATACAGAAGAAACAAGTAATAGGTTCGCCAAATCCAGAACTAATAACAGAAGAGATAAAAATTAAAGAAACAAAGTTGCAAGAAGATGAGAATAAATTAAAAAGTTATGAAGAAAAAATAATAGGAAAAATGAATGAGTTAGAGGTAATTGAAGATGACATATTGTAAAAGAGGCTATAAAGGATATTTGTACTTAGAAGACGGTACTTTAATAGAAGGATGTGGATTTGGAGCTAAAACGATAAGAGCTGGAGAAATAGTTTTTACTACTTCAATGAACGGTTACCCAGAAAGTTTAACAGACCCATCATACCGAGGGCAAATACTTGTAATAACTCATCCGCTTGTTGGTAATTACGGTGTACCAGAAAAACAAAGAGTCAATGGAATCCTTACAAACTTTGAATCAGAGGAAATCCAAATTGAAGGTTTAGTAGTGGCTGAAGAAACAGATCCGTATAAGTGGAATTCCCAAAAGAGTCTTCATGAATGGTTATCAAGCGAAGGAGTGCCGGGTGTATCTGACGTTGATACTAGAAGTATAGTAAAGAAAGTAAGAAGTAGAGGAGTAATGATGGGAGTTATTGCATCTGGATATGAACTTGAAGATCCTAAGAAATTCTTGGAAAAGAAATACGACGAAATAGATTTTACTCAATTTACTTCACCAAAAGCACCAGTGGTTCATGTAGGTAACTCTGGTGATACAATAGTCTTAGTTGATTGTGGAACAAAACATGGGATAATATACCAGCTTCATCAAAGAGGGTTTACAATTATCAGAGTTCCATGTAAATTTACTGCCGACCAAATAATGAATTTTTATCCAAAGGGTATAGTGTTTGGCAATGGCCCTGGAAACCCAAACTTACTTAATGATGTAATAAAGAACTTTAAGGAACTAAGTGAGTATAAAATTCCAACATTAGGCATTTGTTTAGGCCATCAAGTAGCTACATTGGCTATGGGTGGTAAAGTTAAAAAAATGAAATTTGGTCATAGGGCAATAAATAAGCCAGTTGTTGATACAAATGATAATAAATGTTATATTACAACGCATAATCACGGCTATGGCATTTTGTCAAAAGAAGATTTACCACCTAATGCCAAGCTTTGGTTTTATAATCCAGATGATGGGACTGTTGAAGGATGGATACATGAAAAGCTTCCAATAATTACAACTCAATTCCATCCAGAAGCAAGACCTGGCCCTTGGGATGTTACATGGGTATTTGATAGGTTTAAGAAAATGGTGAATAAAAATGCATGAAAACATCAAAAAGGTTTTAGTTATAGGCTCTGGTCCAATAAAGATAGCAGAAGCTGCAGAATTTGATTACTCTGGAAGTCAAGCATTAAAGGCTTTAAGAGAAGAAGGGATTGAGACAATCTTAGTAAATTCTAACGTAGCTACTGTTCAGACAAGCAGGAAGTTTGCGGATAAGCTTTATATGATTCCCGTAACATGGTGGGCAGTTGAAAAGGTTATAGAGAGAGAAAGACCAGACGGTATTATGATAGGGTTTGGTGGGCAAACAGCTCTTAATGTCGGTGTTGATTTATACAAAAAAGGGATTTTGCAGAAATATGGTGTAAAAGTACTAGGTACTCCGGTCGAAGGTATTGAAAGAGCTCTTAGCAGAGAAGAATTTAGAGAGACGATGATAAAAGTAGGTTTACCCGTTCCTCCAAGTATGTCTGCAACAAGTGAAGAAGAGGCTTTGGAAAAAGCAAGACAGATTGGATATCCAGTCATGGTAAGAGTTAGCTTCAACTTAGGTGGAAGAGGATCTATTGTAGCTTGGAATGAGGAAGAATTAAAGAAAAACATTGGAAGAGCACTAAGCCAAAGTTATATTCATGAAGTTCTTATTGAGAAGTATCTACATCACTGGATTGAACTCGAATACGAGGTTATGAGAGATAAGAAAGGCAATTCTGCTGTAATAGCTTGCATAGAAAACTTAGATCCAATGGGTGTTCATACCGGAGAGTCTACCGTTATCTCTCCTTGTCAGACTTTAGATAACAAAGAATTCCAAGATATGAGAGCTATGTCAATTGATGTAGCAAAGGCAATTGATTTAGTTGGAGAGTGTAACGTACAGTTTGCGTTAGATCCTAAAGGTTATAACTACTTCATCATAGAGACAAATCCAAGAATGTCGAGGTCTAGTGCATTAGCAAGTAAAGCTACAGGTTATCCATTAGCTTATGTTTCAGCCAAACTTTCTTTAGGCTATACGTTGCAAGAAGTGTTAAATAAAGTCTCTGGAAGCACGTGTGCGTGCTTTGAACCAAGTCTTGATTACGTCGTGATAAAAATACCAAGATGGGATCTGGCTAAGTTTGAAAACGTCGAAAACACTCTTGCTAGCGAAATGAAAAGTGTTGGAGAGATTATGAGCATTGGAAGGTCGTTTGAGGAAGCATTGCAAAAAGCTGTAAGAATGTTAGATATAGGAGAGCCGGGTATCGTTGGTGGTAAAATCTACAATTCAAGGATGAATAAAGAAGAAGCCTTAAAACATCTAAGAGAAAGGAAACCTTACTGGTTCCTTTATGCTGCAAAAGCCTTTAAAGAAGGTGCTACAGTAGAGGAAGTCTATGAGGCTACTGGAGTAAGCAAGTTCTTTCTAAATAAAATAAGGGCACTAACAGAGTTTTATGAGGAGGTTAAAAAACAGAGAGAAGTAAATAAAGACACGTTAATCAAAGCAAAAAGATTAGGTTTTAGTGATTTTCAATTAGCAAAAGCTTATGGGAAAAGTGAAAATGAGATAAGAAAGTTAAGAGAGGACTGGAAAATAGAACCGAAAGTAAAACAGATAGACACATTAGCTGGAGAATGGCCAGCAGTTACTAATTATTTGTATGTAACTTACAATGGTAGTGATGATGATATTGAATTTTCTACTTCGAATAATAAATTGCTAATAGTTGGTGCCGGTGGTTTTAGAATAGGTGTATCAGTTGAATTCGATTGGAGCGTCGTTTCACTATTAGACAGCTCGTTACGTTACTTTAATGAAGTATCTATTCTTAATTATAATCCAGAAACAGTATCAACAGATTGGGATATTGCTAGAAAACTATATTTTGATGAAATAAGCGTAGAAAGGATTTTAGACTTGGTGAGAAAAGAGAACTTTACTTATGTAGCTACTTTCACTGGAGGACAGATCGGAAATAACATATCAAAGAAACTGGAAGAAGCAGGAGTTAGGCTTCTTGGCACTTCGGGTAGCAGTGTAGACATGGCTGAGGATAGAGAAAAGTTCTCCAAGTTACTAGATAAACTAGGAATTAAACAGCCAGAATGGATATCAGCTAGATCAGTTGAAGAAGTCAAAGAATTTATAAGTAAAGTAGGTTATCCGGTGCTAGTTAGACCAAGCTATGTACTTAGCGGTTCTTCAATGAAGATAGTAAATAATGACGCAGAGCTAACAGAGTATTTGAAAAAAGCAACTGAATTATCACCAGAACATCCGGTTGTAGTTTCTAAGTACATAAGCGACGCGATAGAGGCTGAGATAGATGCTGCATCTGATGGAAAAGGAGTTTATGGAGTTATAATGGAACACGTAGAAGAAGCGGGTGTTCATAGCGGCGATGCAACAATGTCAATTCCATATAGAAAGCTCTCTTCAAATGAAGCAGCTAAGATGAAAGAAAACGTCCATGCAATAGTAAGAGAACTAGAGATCAAAGGTCCATTTAATGTGCAATTTGTATCAAAGAATGGTGAACCATATATAATAGAGCTTAATTTAAGAGCGAGTAGATCAATGCCATTTAGTAGTAAGGTAGTAGGGAAAAATATCATAAGTTTGGCTCTAGATGGAATTTCAAAAGGATTTGATAATGACGAATTTGTTGAATTAAAACCAAAAGCATGGGGGGTTAAATCTCCACAATTTTCATGGGCTCAGTTAAAGGGTGCTTATCCCTTCTTAGGACCTGAAATGAGAAGTACTGGAGAAGGAGCCTCATTAGGTGTAGACTTTTATGATGCCTTAATAAAGAGTTGGTTGACTGCTCCACCAAACAGAATACCAAATAAAGGGGGAATAGGTATAGTTTATGGTAAATCTAACATAGAATATCTAAGAATAGCAGCAAAGAACTTGGAAGAGTACGGATTAAAGACTTATACCTTAAAAGAGGCAAGTATTGGAATTGAAGAGAAGGATGTTAAAGAAATCTCAGACTTAATAAGAGACAGAAAAGTTGAAATTGTAGTAACCGATGGTTATCTTAAACATATAGATTATGAGGTGAGGCGTATTGCCGTGGATTATAATATACCAATCATATTAAATGGTAGATTAGGAGCAGAAGTTACTAGAGCTTTTTCTTATCCAAACGTAACGTATTATGAAATAAGTGAATATGGTGCAGGGATATGAGAGTAGCATTAATTGTTGATATAGTAAGACAAGAAGAGAAGTTAATAGCTAAAACTCTAGAAGAAAATAAAGTAGAGTATGATATAATAAATGTAGCCCAAGAGCCACTACCCTTTAACAAAGCATTAGGCAGATACAATGTGGCGATAATAAGACCCGTGAGTATGTATAGAGCATTATATGCTGCTGCAGTACTGGAGGCTGCCGGTGTTCATACAATCAATTCTACGGACGTCATAAATGTTTGTGGTGATAAGATACTTACATACTCGAAACTTTACAGGGAAGGGATACCAATTCCAGACTCAATTATTGCATTATCTGCAGATGCTGCTTTAAAGGCTTATGAGCAAAAAGGATTCCCACTTATTGATAAACCACCAATAGGAAGTTGGGGAAGGCTTGTATCTCTAATTAGGGATATATTCGAAGGGAAGACTATAATTGAACATAGAGAACTAATGGGTAACTCAGCGTTAAAGGCCCATATTGTTCAAGAATATATACAATATAAAGGTAGGGACATAAGGTGTATAGGAATAGGAGGAGAAGTTATAGGATGTTACGCAAGAAATATCCCACCAAATGAATGGAGGGCTAATGTAGCGTTAGGAGGGACACCAACGAAGTTAGAAGTTGATGATAAATTAAAAGAGACTGTGGGTAAGGCATTAGGAATACTTCGTGGTGAATTTGTATCAGTAGATATACTAGAGCATCCAGCAAAAGGCTATGTAATCAACGAGCTCAATGATGTACCTGAATTTAAGGGATTTATGTTAGCGACAAGTATTAATGTACCACAAAAGCTGGTAGACTATATTAAAGAAAATTATTCTAAGTGAGCAAGGAATAGGTCATGATTTGTTTCCTCTATTAATCTTCTTAATGAATCAATTTTTTGTCTTAATCCAGGCACAGTGGCTTTTGGATATTCTAAAGTCCAGAGTAGTTCGTATAACTCTTCCATAGTTTTAAATGTCTCTTCAGCTTCTTCCTTTTGGTCTTTTCTTAGTAGTTCTAATACTCTTCTTCTCATTTCTCCTATGGCGTCTGCAATTCCTAAAATATAGTAAATTTCTGGTATGCCTAAATCTTCACTTGTCTTAAGTTTATCACCAAAATACATTGAAATTACAATCGAAGCCTCAGCAATTTCTTGGAAAGCTGTACCTATATCTCCATATAGTAGTTCTGGATATTCATCAATTATCTTTTTTAATTCGTTAAGTTTCTGTATAGCAAGTGAATATTTTTCCTTAGCTTCTGTCATTTTTAATCTATGAGAAAGTGAAATAGTTTCGCCTGAATACCTTATAACTTCTCTAGCTATAAGTAGAACCTTTTCTCTTTTGTCAAACCTTTCTTGAAGTTTAGGAGAGACTTTGTTTACGTAATCTTTTATTTCATCAACAAGCATATAATCAAGTTTGGCATAAATACTTAAACCTACTTGAAAAGCAGTTTTATATTAGTCGTTGGAAGAAAAATACTTATATTACTTATACTTTTTAAACCTTATGAGAGAAATAAAAAACATTTCCGTAATTGGTGCAGGGGTAATTGGTGCAGGTTGGAGCACTCTTCTTGCTCTAAAAGGGTATGACAATTGGTTTTATACAGAGAAAAAAGAAACTTTAGATAAAGGAGTAGCAAAAATAAAAGGATACCTGCAAGTGTTGTATGACTATAAGCTAGTAGACAAAGAGCCAGGTTATTACTTACAAAAAGTTCATCCTACAACTAATTTTGATGAAGCAATAAGTAATACCGATTTAGTCTTGGAAGCAATTATTGAGGAATATGGCGTAAAAAAAGCCTTGTTCAAACAACTCGACGAAAAATTAGATAAAGACGTGATCTTGGCCAGCAGTACATCTGGTTTGTTAATGACCGAAATCCAAAAAGCAATGCAAAGATACCCAGAAAGAGGGATCATAGCTCATCCTTGGAATCCACCACATTTACTTCCCTTAGTTGAAATTGTACCCGGAGAAAAGACCTCTCAAGAAACAATAAACGCCACTAAAGATTTTATGGAAAACAAACTGGAAAGAGTGGTTGTCACTTTGAAGAAAGAAGTACCTGGATTCTTGGGTAATAGACTTGCTTTTGCCTTATTTAGAGAGGCTGTATATCTTGTAGATGAAGGAATAGCAACTGTAGAAGATATCGATAAAGTTATGACAGCTGCAATAGGTTTAAGATGGGCTTTCATGGGTCCTTTCTTAACTTATCATCTAGGCGGAGGTGAAGGAGGACTTGAATATTTCTTCAGTAGAGGATTTGGATATGGTGCAAACGAGTGGATGCATACATTAGCGAAATATGATAAATTCCCTTATACTGGAGTAATAAGATCAGTTGAAGGAATGAAAGAATATGAGTTTATAAAGAGTAAATCGTTCCAAGAATTATCAAGATGGAGAGATGAAAAATTGATTTCTCTTATAAAGCTATTAAGAGGGAAGATTTGATTTTTATTCTTCTTCTTTAAATTCTAATATTCCTAAATTCTCTAATAACCCAGAATCTGTTACATCGAATAACACAGCTTCTTCGGTGTCAGATGTGTTTACATGGTAATGTACTAGATTTGCTGGAGCCACAAACACATCTCCTTCTTCCCATTCTAATTTCTTTCCTCCAACAACAGAGTAACCCTTCCCTTTTACTACTAGATAGATTGATGCCATATTATGAGAGTGTGGTTTAGTTGTCGCTTTAGGGGATAAGTATTGAAAACCAGGCATCATTGTGGGTGTCAATCCTCTCGATCTGCCGGTGCTTGGTGAATATAACATTACTTTGGCTACTCCTTTTTCTACAGGATTATCTTTTGCTAGGAGCTTTAGTAGATCCAAAATTTTATTAAACTTTACAACTTTAGGACTAACTTGAGGTGGAGGTGTAGTATGTTCCATAAAGGCTACAATTTTAAGATCTTCAGTTTCATTTTCTATTTCATTAATTATTTCTTTAGCTTTTTCCTTTATAATCTCAGATTGTTTATCAATGCGTTGAAGAGTCTTAGACATATGTATAAATAGTATAAGTAATTTAAAAAGATGACTGACATGAAAAGTTGCTATATAATTTCGGAAGGAAAAAAATGTGTGGAAATTTGTGGAAGGATAATTTGTGACGAAGAAACAGTAAGAGATTATGGTGAGATGTGTGAGAAATGCCAGAAAGGAGATAAGAAAACTTGTATAGATCTCTATGAAAGATATGGTTGCTGGAGTACTACAGGGTGGTGGTTATAAGGATCGAAAGTAACGCAGATATTATTCCAGCTATAACCATTAAGATCATCGTAACCAATTTGTCTTTAAGTTCTCCTTCATAAATAATTCCTAGTATCGAAAGTGACGCAGCCGATAACAATATAGTTAATGTAGTATTTTTTGTAATAATGTAGATTATTAAAGGAACTAAACCAATGAAAGGAGAAAGAGTATGAGCTAATGTAGCTAGTGTAACACTTATTTTAAAACTATAGTCATATACAGTCCCTTTTAAAGATCTCATTATTTGTCTTTCTAATGCTTTCAATTCCTCTTCTTTTTCCTTATACTCTGCTACAATTGTATTCCACATTGATGAAATAGAGACACCAACAATCCCAGAGACTGTAAGTGGTATTATCTTAGATATTGGAGTTTTCGATACAGCTGACGAAATAATTATACTTAATGCTACCAACAAACCATCAAAGGAACCTAGTACAATATACCTCCTAAAGGTGGACTTATCGTTTTTCAAAACTACTTTAAAAGCTTCTAACAGCTTTTGCGACACAGTAATACTTTAGATTGAACTTATATATTAGGTTTATCTAAAAGATGGCGATGAACAAAAACATTTACCTTGCGTTGGCAGTACTAGTTATAATTTTAACTGCAGTAGGAGTCTATGCATTTAATTCGTATAAGACTACGATAACAGTAACAAACTTAGGTGGTACAGCAGTAAATGGAAACTATGAGTTAATAGTAAAGATCTATGTAAACTATGGGCCTTTTGGTGGTACACAAGCATTACCTTCTGCTGATGTTTGGCTATACTTAAATGGAAAATTCTACAATCAAACACTCACGAATAATCAAGGAGAAGCAGTATTTTATGTTCCACCAGGTAACTACACAATCTTTTTTACTGTGTTCCACCTTACTAAAAGTATAACTGTTAATTCAAATACTGAAGTTGTGCTTAACTACGCATATTTACACTCATGATGTGAACGGGAGTACAACTGAGGGTATGATGATGTGGTCCTCGACTGAAAAGTTTTTACTTTGTTTTCTAAGTATATAGTATGAGTGTAAAAATTGACATAGTTAAAGTCGACATACCAGAAGGTACAAACGTAATAATAGGTCAATCTCATTTTATCAAAACGGTAGAAGACCTGTATGAGACATTAGCCTCATCAAGCCCTTATATAAAGTTTGGGATAGCCTTCTGTGAGGCAAGCGGAAAGAGACTAATTAGATGGGATGGAAATGATGAAGAGCTAATAAAGATTGCTCAACAAACTGCGTTAAAAATAGCGTCTGGTCATACGTTTGTAATATATATAAAAAACGGTTTTCCAATAAACGTAGTTAACAGGATAAAGAATGTTGAAGAGGTTGTAAGGATTTTTGCTGCTACAGCAAATCCATTACAAGTTTTAGTGGCTGAAACCGATCAGGGGAGGGGAGTTATAGGAGTTGTTGATGGCTTTACTCCATTAGGTATTGAGACAGAAGCTGACATAAAAGAGAGGAAGGAGCTCCTCAGGAAGTTCGGATATAAGAGATAAAGCCTTTTCCAGAAGTGAATTCGAAACTTCTTTTTCTCCCTTACAATATTTAACCATAGAAGCAGAAAGAAGTATTAAAGCTTGAAGATATTTCTTCTTTTTTTCGTCCGATTCTCTTCTCCATTTTTCCTCTAATATTTCGTGCGATTCCCAAAACCTTGCATTAAAAAAGAGTTTTTCAAAAGGCTCTCTTTTGCTGATAAATAGAGGTTTTCCTAGTATCTCTTCTATTTTCTTGTTCTCATAAGTGTCAATTTCAACGTATTTACATGTTCTTACATCAATGACATTAATGCCTAAATTCCTCAATTTTTCCTTTATATTTTTGTCACAACACTCTTTAGGGTAAAAATAAATTACTCTTTTCACAGTAGTAGATCTCAGTCATGTTTAAGAAATTTTATGAAAGAGGGAAGGAGACAGAATATGAAATAGAACAACCGCTCTCTTTAAATGAAATTTGGAAACCATTAGATGAGGTCTTTTCGAGCCTAAAAGATGTAAATATAATAGATGTTTACTATGAGGAGGTAGAAATTGTGGAAAAGAAAGTAACTTATCCAACCATTGTAGTTGACGTTTACACAAAGGATAATAAAAACCTAGTTTACCTTATTTACGTTAAAGATCTTGATGAATATACTTGGAAAGAGATAAAGGGAGAAATAGAAAAGAGATACAAAAGCAATCTATTAAATATTTGCGACGAAGATGAAATGTACATTTCATTTTGCACATGATTTTTATTCTACAAATGAGATAAATCATATGTGAGTAAAGAAGCAGTACTTTATAAAAAAGAAGATAGTAAAGTAAGATGTCTTGCATGTGCTAGAAGATGTTTAATAGGAGAGGGACAAATAGGATTTTGTGGAGTAAGATCTGTCCATAACGGTAAGCTTTATCTTGACGTTTACGGTAAAGTAGCGGCGGCTCATGTTGATCCCATAGAGAAGAAACCACTCGTTCACTTTTATCCTGGCTCTAAAGTGTTTTCTTTCTCCACATTTGGTTGTAATTGGATGTGCATGTACTGTCAGAACTATGATATAAGTCAAAGAAGGAGAGCTGAAGGAGCTGACTTGTCACCAGAAGAGCTAGTTGATATGGCTTTAGCATATGAAGCAGAAGGAATGACTTATACTTATAATGAACCTGCAATATTTGCAGAATTTGCTCATGATACGGGAGTCATTGCAAGAAAGAAAGGGTTATTCAATACAATGGTTACAAATGGTTATTGGACACCAGAACTTGTCGATTATGTGAAAGATTTCCTTGACGCAGCAACTGTTGATTTTAAAGGTAACGGTGAGCCTAAATTTATGAAAAGGTATACTGGTGCATCTGGCCCCGAGCCTATAATTGAGACAATAAAAGCACTAAAAGAAGAAGGTATTCATGTAGAAATTACGGATTTAATTGTGCCAAAAATCGGGGATAGTCTAGAGGCAGCTAAGAATCTTCTTACTAAACTCTATGAAATTTTAGGACCGGACGTCCCTATACACTTTTTGAGATTTCACCCTGACTATAAGCTTGATTATTTACCTTTAACACCGGTTGAAACTCTTGAAGCTCACTATAAACTAGCAAAAGAGCTTGGGTTTAATTATGTTTATATCGGGAACGTTCCAGGCCATCCTTACGAGAACACATACTGTCCTCATTGTGGTAATATGGTAATTAGAAGAGACGGGTTTAGAATCTTGGAGTGGCACTTAACTGACGATATGAGGTGTTCATACTGTGGCTATAAACTGCCTATAGTAGGTAAACTATCAAAACATGCCTTTGAAGATAGATTTGAATCAGTTTTTATGTGAATCTTTTTTTAATGAAATTTTACACGTTAAAGAGCACAAAATAACATGGAAAAGAGGAGATAAAATTAGTATGTCATGGTAACTTTTAGATTTGCTTTATCGTTATTTGCAATTATTATCTCTACTACTGTATCGCCGCATCGTTTTCTTAATACAATTGAGCTCTCTTTAGGAATTACTTTTAGATTTCCGCAGTTATCCAAGTTTCTAAGTTTAAATAAGTAAGGAGGCTTTATTTTTTTAAGAGCCTTGTCAAAAACATATTCAAAAAGAGTCGAGGGATTATCGAAGGAAAACTTCTTCATTGGTACTTCGAATTTTATTTCTATGTAATACTCATTAACATCTATTTTTATATTCTCATATCTTCTACTATTTAGATAAGATATAAGTATAGGGGCTATTACCACTATTGCAATAATTTCTATCATCCATTGTCTGAGATAGTAATAAGCCAAAATTAATGAGGATAAAGAGGATAATCCTATCATAAGGGGTAAATATCTGATGTTTTCAAAGAAGTCTTTTAGATAATCAGACAAAATATAAGAAGAAATAGAACTACCAGCAAATGGTATAATTGAAATAGCAGAGAATAATAATGGTTTAATGTCTCTTCTCATAATATTTTTTACTGAATAAGATCTTAAAAGCCTTTTTCAAAGTTTTTTGCTATTCCCCCATTATTTATAAGTTTGATCTCTATGTAGATTTTATGGAAACAATTGTAACAAAAAAAGAGGCTCCGATAGGTTGGATATATTTAAATAGACCAGATAAACTGAATGCCATAAACCAACAGCTGATAAAAGAACTGAGGGAAAGTATTGATAATTTTCTTATAGACCAAGAAGTAAAAGTAATAGTAATAACGGGCAATGGAAAGGCATTTTGTGCCGGAGCAGATATTTCTGAATTTAAGACGCTCAACGGATATACTGCTTGGCAATTTGCTAAAAGTGGAAGGGAGCTCATAGATTATATAGAAAATTCTCCTAAACCTACAATAGCAATGATAAATGGTTATGCTCTAGGAGGAGGTCTTGAAATTGCTTTAGCATGCGATATAAGGATTGCAGCAGAAGAAGCACAATTAGGATTACCAGAGATTAATCTAGGAATTTATCCGGGTTTCGGCGGAACTCAGAGATTAATAAGAATAATTGGAAAAGGAAAAGCACTGGAGATGATGTTAACAGGAGATAGAATACCTGCCAAAGAGGCAGAGAGATTTGGATTGGTCAATAAAGTTGTTCCATTAAAAGACTTAGAACAAGAGACAAGAAACTTTGCGTTAAAGCTAGCCGAAAAGCCTCCTATTTCAATGACTTTAATTAAACTTCTAGTAAATCAAGGACTTGACATACCAGAATTAGCTGGGTTGAATATGGAAAGCCTAGGATGGGGAGTTGTATTTAGTACAGAAGATCAAAAAGAAGGAGTTAATGCTTTCTTAGAAAAGAGAAAAGCTCAATTTAAAGGTAAGTAATCTTCTTTTTTAAGATAAAAACCAATTTGAAATAAAAGTTTAAGCCAAAAGTATTTTTTGTATATACTAAATTAATTTTATTATTATCAACGCAATTAATATTATTGCTAAATATGGAGAGGACAATTTAAAGGACTCCCAAGCCTCATCTTTTGTAGGATTTAAGTACAATTTAACTGAAGTATATAGTAGCAGAGCTGATGTAAGGCTCGCAACTATCATGTAAATAATACCTCCAGCATATAATCCAATCAATAACGCAAAGGGTACCATAAGAGCATTAGAAACCGCTATAGCCTTTGCTGCGGTTTTTTCATCGGTCAAAATTGGTAACATGGGAATTTCTGCATTCTTATAATCATCACGGAACCTTAATGCAAGGGACCAAAAATGACCCGGTGTCCACATAAATATTAAGAAGCCTAGCAAGAATGATAAGACTGAAAAGGAGTTACTACTAGCTGCAAAGCCTGCCCAAGCAGCGGCACTTCCAGCGAAACCACCGATCACTATATTCCACCAAGTTCTTGGTTTCAGCCATATGGAGTATATAACAACGTAGATAAACGCTCCCAAAGCAATAAAAAGAGCTGTTAAAGGATTAGCCAAGAATCCTAACAGAACACCGGCAGTTATGAAGATAGCTCCAACTGTATAGGCTTCCTTCCTATTTACTTCTCCTTTAACTGTTGGTCTTTTGGAAGTTCTCTTCATCTTTTTGTCCCTTTCTATTTCAAGTCCACCATTTATGATCATACCTCCACCTGCAGCTAAACTACCACCAATTAACACTGCAAGAAAGCTTATTACAAGGCTAGTAAGATTAATACTCTTAGGTAATCCTAAGACAAACCCAGTAATTGCAGCCAAGTCTAGTAAACTAATAACATTTGGCTTTGAAAGTTTGATATAATCAATTAGTTTTTGTGACATCGTTATCGACATAACTCTCACGTATATTAAGGCTTTTTTCATATTTAAACATTCGTTTGAACATTTACTATTATTGAAATTTCATAGGCAATCTCTAATTAATAAAATTAGATCAGATAGAGCTGCATAGGCTGCATTTATCGGACCTGCACCGGGTCCTCTTATCAGTGTAGTTTGAATGTCTGTAGTTAATTCTAAAGCGTTATCTACCCCATCTATGTTGTATAACGGATCATCAGGCAAAAGTTGGATAGGTTTCACCCATATTTCATTTTGATCGGCATATGCAATTAGTTTCATTTTCCCGTCTTTAACTTTTCTTATATTCGATATTCCTTCAAATTTTACTTCTTTAATAGAGATATTTCTGTTCAACATGAAGTTAGCTAATATTGTAATTTTAGCAGCAGCATCAAACCCGTTTATGTCTAGCGTTGGATCTTCTTCTGCATATCCTCTTTTTTGTGCTTCTTTTAGCGCATCTTCAAAACTAACTCCTTTATCCATTAAAGTTAATATAAAGTTTGTAGTCCCGTTAAGAATTCCTCTTATTTTCTTAACTTCACTTCCGGGTAGAACTCTGTAAAGATTGATTGATGGTGTTCCACTCATAACAGTTCCTTGGAAGCCAATTTTTGCATTATATGATTTTGCCAAATTAAATATTTCTGAATATGCCAAGGCTAAGGGTGCCTTGTTAGTAGTTATTATACTCACTTTGTCTTTAATCGCTTGCTTATAAAGAGAAAGAGAAGGTTCTCCATTATTATAATTAGCGGAAGAGACGTCAACTATAACATCTGGTTTTATCTTATCATATGCTTTGAATACATCCCCTTCCAAGTCAGCTGTGAAGCTTTCTCTATCGTCTAGCATTATTCCTTTCCTTGTAACAATGCCAGCAATTTTCACATCCTTAAGCTCTTCTAGTTTCTTTTCATGAAGCAGTTTTCTAAACGATTTTCCTACATTCCCATAACCAAAAAGTAATAATTTAATCATGCTTCATTCACCACCATGTTCCATTTTCCGTTCGCAAACTTGACTAATAGCTCAGCTGTTAATTTAGCAGCAGTTATTACTAAACTTTTCTCTACTCCGGGTACTCCTGCAGCAACAATCAGCACGTTCTTAGTGTCTAGTGTAATGTTCGTTAGAGTAGAATCTCTATGAGGGTAAATATGCATAACTTTTCCTTCTTCATCTATCATTATAGGAATATTTGCGTCAAGTTTTTCTGGCTCTTGTTTCCCTATTCCATAAAATATCTCATTTCCTTTACTTAACGTTATCACAGGATTTCCTTTAACTTTATCCGTATCATAAAGTCCTATTGGCACTAAAGTTTCTGTACTAGCTATATTTCCAGCATCAACTACGTTGTTTATTCTAGGTAATTTTGCGTTTCTACTAACTCTTCTTCTCAAAGCTTCTCCACTTGGTCTTATCTTAGTCGGGTCGATTCCTATTTTCCAATAGAAATCTCTATATGCTCTTATCACTGGGTTGTTCTTAAGCGATTCTGGGTTTTCATTCTTATATTTTTCTTCAACTTTCTTTAATTCCTCCTCAATTTGCTTATTATCTTTTTCAGTTTTTACATCACGGACTTCAGTAAAAGCCACAAAAATCCCTAACTTCTTTGCATCATCAAATACCTTCACGAACATATATTATGTTTCTGTCGTCGAGACAATAAGTCTAACTTTTTTAACACCTTTTAATTGTGAGAGTTTCGAGGCTAGTTCTACTAAATCTTTTTTCTTTCCCTTTACTGCAACTGCCTCAATGCATTCCTCTCCTACGTGAAGATGGAGGACAGATATTATCTTATCTTCGTGCTCATGTTGAAATTCAGTAACGTTATTTGCATTCTCACTATATACTAAATTGATTATACCATAAACAAGATTTTCACTATCTTCATTTTCATCTAAGTAATTCCTTAAAGCAATTTGTATTATTTTGCTTCTATCGTTTATCCTCTTTTCCTCTTAGTACCTTTCGAGTCTTTCACTGAGTTCTTTAGGTATAGAAACACTAATCTTTTCACTCATTTATTTATACCTCGATTCAAAAACTTAAAACCATGAGCATTCTTAAAAAGGCTGAAGAATTAGGAGCCACCTTTGCTGATATTAGACTTCTGAAAATTAAAGATTTAGTTTTGACTGTGACAGAAGACAGAGAAATAATTAGTAGCAATGGGGTCGATGAGGGATTTTCTCTAAGAGTTTTGTACCAAGGTAATTGGGGTTATAAGTCTAGTACTGGTGAGCCCAGTGAAGAAGACGTTAGAGATGCAATAAATGTGAGTTATGGAGATGAAAAAGTAAATATTGTCTATATGCCACCAAAGAAAGATAAAGTAGAGATAAAGCCTAAATACGATTTTAATAAAGGCATCAAAGAGAAGCTCGACGATTTAAGAAAAATTAGGGAAAACGTTATTTCTATTTCAGATAAGATAAAAAGCGTTAACATTAGATATTATGAAAGTCACTATCATAAAGAATATTTGAGCACAGATGAAAGAGAGATTCAACAGGATTTTGTTATTAGTGGTTTCTCAGTTGTGGCAGTAGCTAGAGAAAATGATATAATAGCTTCTGCTTATGTTTCAAAATCTACATATCAAGGTTATCCTTTCGAAGTTTTCGATATGAATGAGGTTCTTAAAACTTTAAAGAGAAGGATAGATGGACAAATGAAAGGAAAAACAGTAAAAGCAAACCAATATACAGCTGTATTAGCCCCAGAGGTTGTAGGAGTTTTCGCTCATGAAGCAATAGGACATTTAGCAGAGGCTGATCTTGCTATTAATGGGATTTTGTATGAAAGAAGAGGGAAAAAGATAGCACCAGAATATGTTAACATAGTTGATTCACCCGTT
This sequence comes from Sulfurisphaera sp., assembly GCF_059755235.1. Taxonomy (NCBI): domain Archaea; kingdom Thermoproteati; phylum Thermoproteota; class Thermoprotei; order Sulfolobales; family Sulfolobaceae; genus Sulfurisphaera; species Sulfurisphaera sp. The sequence goes on along the minus strand of NZ_DBPRYF010000046.1, from coordinate 72,955 downwards.
CTAGAATATAAATCTGCTATTGGGGTAACAGTATACGATGATGAGGGAATAGAAGGAAGAGATACTTATATCGTTAAAGATGGTGTAGTTAATGAGCTTCTTACTGATAGATTTTACTCTGCTTATTTAGGTCAAACGCCTACAGGGAACGCTAGAGCAGAGGATTTTAGATATCCAGTTATAATAAGAATGAGAAATACGTATTTTACACCCGGTGACTACTCTTATGATGAAATTATAAGAGACGTTAAAAATGGTGTTCTTTTGGTTTCACCAAGGGGAGGACAAACTAGTCCAGATGGTACTTTTCAGTTTGGAATACAAGAGGCATATTTAATAGAGAATGGGGAAGTTGCATCTCCTTTAAGGAACGTTGGAATCTCAGGCTATACATTAGAAACTTTAGGCCAAATAAAAGCCGTATCAAAGGATTTTGATATTTCTCCGGGTTATTGCGGAAAAGACGGTCAAAGTGTCCCAGTAGGAGTAGGTGGTCCTTATATTAAAGTTGAGAAAATGAAAGTTGGTGGTGTAATTGACTGATATGTATACAGTTATACAAAAGGCCAAAGATTTAGGCTATTCAGCAGAAATCTTTGTGACTGAAGTTAATGAAGTTCAAGTGAAGAGAGAGAAACAGTACCAGAATATGCATATATGTGAGAGAGGATATGGTTTACGTATAATCAAAGAAGGAAGATTAGGTTTTGCTTATGGTAATAAATTAGATAATCTATTAGACCTAGCAATTGATAGTCTAAGAGCATCAAAAGAGGACAAATTTAATGTTCTTCCCTCACCTGAAAAGATAAACAAAATGAACTTAAAGTTCTTTGATATTTCCGAAGGGGAAGAGAAGATTAAGGAGTTAATGAACTATGGAAATGAGATTCGGGAGCTTGTTAATGTTGTTTCAGAGTATTATGAAGCCCTTAACTTGAAAGTGAAAGTAGTTAGCACTGAAGGTATAGATGCTGAAGAAGATAGGAGTCTATTGAGCTTTAGTATAGCCTACAATGTAAGAAATGATGTTGAAGTCAGCCCAGAGATTTACGAATACAAATCAAGCAGAGATCCTAAGCTCAACATAGAAAAAATAAGAGATAAGGTTGATTTAATGAAGAGAATGTATGGGAGTACAAGGGATAAACTTGAAAAGAAGCTTACAAGTGTGAAATTTACTCCCAAAGCCTTAGCAGAATTGTTTGTGCCTCTATTCTCTAGCAGTATCTCGTTAGAAAACTACTCTAGGGGTAAGTCTCCTTTAAAGGAGAATGAATTAGTTAATCCTAATCTAGAGATAATTGATAATCCGTTAATATCAAACGCCCCATATAGTAGGTCTTTTGACACTGAAGGACTACCTTCAAAATTAAACGTTTTAATTAAAGAAGGAAAAGTTATCAAATTCCTATCGAATACTTATTGGGCTCTAAAAGCTAACAAAGAAAACACTCATTCTTCTTCAAGGAGTTATTCTACTCTGCCATTTATATCACCATCTGTTTTGGAGGTTAATGTTAAGGAGACTAGTGAAAATGAGATTATAATTGATCAAGTTCAAGGCGTTCATACTAGTAACTTTGATACTGGTGAGTTTACAGTAGTTGCGCCAGTTGTATGGAACGAAAAAGATGGAAAAGCGTATAGAGAATTAACTATTTCTGGCAACCTCAAAGAATTATTAAAGGGAATAGAGGGAAAAAGTGGTGAAAAAGAACTTTACGGGAATTTGTATTCTTCCTCACTTATAATTAATGGTGTGAATGTTTCATGAAAGTTTTAAATTCTATCCATCAAATAGAGAAGTGATTAATATGTTTAAAAAAATCCTCGTAGCATATGACGGTTCAGATCATGCAATGCGAGCATTAGATATAGGAATAGATTTGGCTAAAAAGTATGAGGCAAAATTGGATATTGTAGAAGTTGTAGACACAGCAGCTCTACTAGGCATGGGCGTAGCACCTATTCCAGGCGAAGTAATTCAACAGATTTATAACAAGGCAAACACAGACGTAAATGGAGCAAAGTCTAAGGCACAAAGTCAAGGAGTAAAAGATGTAGAGGGCATAGTATTAGAAGGAGACCCAGCTGCTGCTGTGCTAGAATATGCTGGGAAAAATGGTGTAGATTTAATAATTACTGGTAGCAGGGGTCTTTCAACTTTCAAGAGGATTGTATTAGGTAGCGTTTCAACCAAACTTGTACAAGAAGCAAAAATGCCTGTACTAGTAGTTAAGTAAATTTTCTTTCTTCTTTTTTCCTTATTCTATTATCCTTAATACATCTTCTACTTCGAATATTCCACACTCTGTGACTAATCTTCCGTAATAATCTACAAATAATGCTATGCATTCTCTCTCCTCATTTCTTCCCACTATTCTTATCTTCTTATTCTTTATTGACAGATAATTATTCAACTCGTCTATGATTTCCTTCTCATTTCTTCCTTCATAGTTCTTTATCTGATTTATTGTAGCCTCGAGTATTTTGTCATTATCCACTTCTCTCTTCAATTCCAAATAAAGTGAGGTTCCTTTCACATCAATAGGTAGTTCTTTTATGTTAGTATCTATTCCGAAACCTATAAATACTGTAGTTTCATCGCCTTGCGTAATTCCTTCAATTAGGATCCCAGCGAGTTTCTTTCCTTCATATACAATATCGTTAGGCCATCTGATCTTCACATCAAGATATTCAGAGATAGCCTTCCTTAGTGCTAAGGCACTGCGTAAAGTTAAAAAAGGTATTTTCTCAGCGTTATACCCCTTTATTACATAGGTTACCCAAAGACCACCCTTTGGTGAATACCATTCTCTTCGATATCTTCCTCTTGCTTTAGTTTGTTCTTCCGCTACTATTACAAATTCTTTTGCATTAATCATTTGAAAAATAGCTTCAGCTAAATCTTGGGTTGACGTTACGCTTGGAAACTTAAAGAGTAACATACTTATACACGTCATTAATTTCCTTTATAATTGAAAAGCCTGTCGCTTTTCTTGCTCTATTCATTATAGCAAAACCTATTCCCCTTTCCGGAAAGCTTACTATTAAACCTATATCTACATTAAGTTTATCCAAATCCCTAAATGCATCAAATAAGTTCTTAGCTACTTCATAAAGGTTCTCATCACTTCCCAGAACTATATGAGGGACGTCTTTAAACTCATTTTCCAATTCTTTAGATATAAGAACAGCAACTTTGTACTTTTTCTTTAATAAATCAACTACTTCTCTGAGTATTTTCCTATTTTCTACCATAAGTAATTTAGTACTAGGCGCGTAGTGTCTGTACTTCATACCAGGTGCTAACGCAACTTCTGCTTCCTTCTTCCCCTCAGCAAATTCTGGGATTACTATTTCTCCAAAGATCTTCTTTAGTTCTTCTACTGTGAAAGGACCAGGTCTCAGTAAGACTGGTGGATTGACGGAAACGTTTATGATCGTTGATTCTACTCCAAAAAATGTATGCCCACCATCTATTATTATATCAACTCTTCCATTCATATCCGCTACAACATCTTCAGCTCTTGTAGGACTTGGTTTTGTTGCTAAATTCGCACTTGGAGCTGCTATAGGGACTCCACTTTCCCTTATTAACTGCAATGCTATTGGATGTGCAGGCATTCTAACTGCTACAGTATCTAGTCCAGCACTGACTTCTTTAGGTATTTTATCAGTCTTTTTGAGAACAAATGTAAGGGGTCCAGGCCATACTGTTTGAGCTACCTCTAGTACTTTATCTGGGATTTCTCTAGCTACATCATATAGTTGTTCAAATTCTGCTATATGAACTATTAATGGGTTGTCTACTGGTCTATTTTTGGCTTCAAATATCTTTAAGCAAGCTTTCCCATCATACGCGTTAGCTCCTAAACCATATACTGTTTCCGTAGGGAAGGCTACCGTTCCACCATTTTTGATCACATTTGCAGCTATTCTAATCTTATCAATCTCTGGATTCAAAGGATCAACCTTTATTATTTGGGTCATAAGTGGGAAAGTATCCTCTGATTTTTTAAATCTGTTTTTATATGGAAAAATAGTGATGAAGAACTCACAGAAAGATATTTGATGTCTGGGGCGCTCTATACTGAATTTACTGAATGGTGATTGGTGAGGTGATCTCTGAAGAGTGATGAGGGGTTTTATACCCTTAGTAGAGTTTAATTCCAAATTGAAATGTATATACACTTTGTTTCTTAGAAACGTAAGTTGTACAACTCTTTTTAACAAAAGGATTTTAAGAATGTAGCCGATAGTAATAAAGGGATTACAATGAGTGATGAACTACTCTTAACGGGTAACATAAACGAAGTTACAAAGAAGGCAATAGAGTGGCTGTTAAATAGAAAGCCAATAAAAAATCTAAGGGATTGGGGTGTTTCATTCTCTTTATGGCCTCCACATCTGACCACTAGCTGCTGTGGAACAGAGTTTGGAGCATTTGCTGCTGCTAGGTTTGATTCTGAAAGGTTTGGAGTGCTTCCTTTCTCTTCTGCTAGGCAAACAAATCTTTTGGTTATTGAAGGTACATTGACAAGGAAAATGGCAAGAGCTGCAAAAATAGTTTATGACCAGATGCCTGAGCCTAAATTTGTAATAGCAATGGGTTCTTGTTCTCTTGAAGGAGGAATATTTTGGAATTCTTATAATACAGTACTTCCCTCAGAAATAGGAATCCCGGTAGATATATATGCTCCAGGTTGCCCTACTAGACCAGAAGCATTAGCTAGAGCGATTATCACGCTACAAAAAAGAATTAGATCTAATGGTGATCAAGTCGTAAAAAGCAAGTCAGCATAATCTATATCGACAATTTTTGCTTTGACTTGTCTTTTATATTCTGGTTTTATCTTAGCTGGTATATCTTCTACTACTATTCCATCCCATAATTTAAGGAACTCTTTTATTTCGTTTATTAATTCTTCTCTATTTCTTCCAATTACTGGCACATCATATAATATTAATAGTTTATCAGGTTTATCGTTTTTTATGCCTAGAAAACGTAGTTCTGTAGTTAGCATATTATCGTATTTTTTAGCTCTTAAAGAAACTATGACATCATCTTCATCCGTTAAAGACGTTAAACCGCCATCACTTTTCGTATTTACAGTATATTTGTACCCGGTATACATTCTCTTTTTATCAAAAACTATTAATTCTCTAATTTTAATCCCACTTTCGTTGTAAGAAGTAAATGATGGAAATGAATCTGCAAGAGAAGAGATAAATTTCTTACTAAGTATAATATATCTTACCTCTGGTTTTAGTATGGATGAAATATTTATTCCTTGTATTTTCATATGTAATACTTCTCAGTTTACCTTAATTTTCCTTTCATTTAATGAAACTTTAATTTGCTTAAAAGCAAGATGAACAATTTTTAATATAGAATAAAAGGACAAATATGAATGATAAAGGATGAACAATTTTTTAGCATGTGTTTAGCCTTCTGAACACTTATCTCAAATATAATTATAAATTAGCATGTAAAATTAAAAAGTATTCAATAGTATTTAGAAAAGGTTTGTAATAGAAGAATTTAAGCTTCAGTACACGAATTAACATTTATAAATTGCGTCTCTTTTACTTATGTTGATGAAATTAGAAGAGTTGGTTTCGAAATTAATTCAATTTCCTACCGTTAATCCCCCTGGAGATAATCTACTCGAATGCGCTTCCTTCATAAGAGAATATTTTTCCATGAATGGTTTTTCAGCCTCAATATTCGAATTTGAGAAAGGATGGCCTACAGTAGTTGTTGACAATGGAAAGAAATCCGATAAAAGCGTTTTGTTAAACGGTCATTACGACGTAGTTCCAACTGGTGATAAGAGCAAGTGGGACTTCGATCCTTTTTCTGGTAAAATACTGGAGGACAAGGTCTATGGACGAGGTGCAACAGATATGAAAGGAGGCCTTGCAGTGATTATGCAAATATTTACAGAAATAGCAGATAGAGTTCCCTATAATTTAATTTTTACAGCTGTTCCAGATGAGGAGACTAGCGGTGAAAAAGGCTCAAGGTATCTAGCGGAAAAATATAAACCTAACTTGGTTTTGATCTCTGAGCCTTCTGGTTCGGATTCTATAAATATAGGTGAAAAAGGGTTATTGCAAGTAAAATTAATCTCAAAAGGGAAAGTGGCTCATGGAAGCTTACCTTCTCTAGGAGAAAATGCTATAATGAAACTTGTAAGGGATCTTTTATCCTTAGAAAAAATTAAGGATATAGAGATAAAGGTCCCAAACGATGTAAAAGAAGCATTAACAGCTAAAATTCCAAATGAAATAGCGAAGAATGATGTAGTAAGAATATCTTTCAATCCTGGCGTTATAAAAGGTGGCGTTAAAGTAAATGTGGTTCCAGATTATGCTGAAGCTGAGGTAGATATGAGAATTCCACTTGGAATAAAAAGTGAAGAAGCACTTCAGATTGTAAAAAGTTTAGTATCTTTATCCTCAGTAGTTCCTTTAGACACTTCCGAACCCAATTTTACCTCTCCAAATAATACTTATGTTGTCAAACTGGAAGAAACTATAAAGAGATTGCTAAATGTAACTCCTACCAAGTATATAATGACTGGAGCAACTGACGGAAGATACTTTAGATATAAGGGGGTACCTACAATTGTTTATGGCCCTGGTGAGTTGGGATTGGCACATTCCTATAACGAATATATAACTTTTAAAGAGTTAAGAAATTCTTATGTAGTAACTAAAGACTTTTTACTATCCCTCTTCTAGGTATCTAAATAACCATGAGGAAATTAGCAAAAGTATCCCTGCAGTGACAAAGTCTATTCCGTAACCTAAGTAATGACTAATATAACCCGAAAGTAGACTTCCTACGAATAGAGCTATTCCCACAACAGTACTATAAACTCCTAAGTTTTTACCTTGCGATCTTTCGCCAACTATTTTAAAAATTAACGTGTTGGAAGCAGAGTAATACATAGAAAAAGCTATCCCTGCAGCTAAAGGGTAAAATATTAATCCGAGTACAAGAATACCTAGACCATAAAATATCAACGCACCAATACCAAGAACTATATAAGAGAAACCTCTGAGCAAAAGTGATTTATATGCAATGTCTTTTTCATCTCTTTTTGCCATTATTTTTTCTACTAATCTATAACCTATTATCTGAAATATCATGCCAATTGTTATTACTGCAAGAGCTTCCGATTTATTTAAACCTTTCACATATAGGCTCGCTGGATAAACAGTATTGAATATCCCACTACTAATATAAAAAATAACAATTGCAAGATACAGCAACGGAATATAGTTTATAGGCTTCTTTAAGAGCCTCTCTAGTCTGAACATCTTAAAATTATGTGGGTTAGGTAAGTGAAGAAATATAAGCGGTAAGTGAAGCAGTCTGACAAAGAACGACTCTTTATGATGAAGCATCGCAGTCCTTTCAAAAGTTATAACTGGGTTTGGTAATATCTTTAAACTTGCTAATGTGGTTATTCCCATTATGATTCCGAGCAATAGTATTAGCTGATAAATCCTAATATATTGAACCAAGAAAGTTGATAATAAAAGACCAATTAACGTCCCTATAGAGGAGAGTAGAGAAAAGCGTGAGAAAAGCATTCCCCAATCTTTCTTTTCAGCTGACTCCATAACTAACATATTAAATGGTGTAGTTGACGCAGTACTTGTAAAAACAAGTAACGAATAACCTAATCCTATTAATGGTATTGAATTAGGATATGAAAGAAGAAACAGCGACACAGTTGTGCCTGAAAAGCTAATAAGTATTTGTTTTTTTCTATTTAACTTATCTGCTTCAAACCCCCAGATTACTGATGAAGGAATTAAGATTAAATTTCCTAGCGACATAACATAAGCTACATCTAATGCATTGCCACCTAAAGATATTATCTGTAGTGTAATTAGAGTGGATATAGGTCCTATGCTGGCATTATAAGGTAGTGATAGGTACATCCACTTAGTGTCCCTTTTAATCAATCTATTTTAAGCATTTCAGTCTAACTTTTAAAACTATTTATCTTGCTTTAACAATATTACTAGAGTTTAATTTTAACCAAGTTAATTATCTTTACGTTAGGGTTTAGAAAATCATAGTTTTTTTGGATGAAAGAGAAAAGGAATATGTGGTATAAAATGCTTTTAGAATTAGCTTTAAGAGGTAGAGGTGGACAAGGCGTAGTTACTGCTGGAGAACTCATGGTTAAATCTATGGTAATTGAGGATGAATACGCTCAGTCAATTCCGTTTTATGGTGGCGAAAGAAGAGGTGCACCAGTAGTATCATTTTTAAGACTTTCTGATCAACCCATTTTCCTCCATAGAGAGGTTTATAATTCGGATGGTGTAGCTGTTTTTGATCCATCATTAATGGAAATAATGAATGTCACAGAAGGCATAAAAGACTCTGGGTTTCTTCTTATCAATACTCCAGAACCCAAAAAATGGTGGAAAAATGAGTACATTGTTGACGCTACCTCAATTGCAAAAGAACTAGGACTTGTGGTTGCAGGTTGGGCAGTTGTCAATACAGCAATGATTGGAGCTTTGGCTAAAGTCTTAGGAAAACCTTCACTTAATTCGTTAGAAGAGGCTGTTAAGGAGGAATTTCCGGGTAAAATAGGTGAGCTAAATGCTGAAGCAATTGAAAGAGGTTATAAAGGGGTGAAAAAGGTTGATTAATGTCCCAGAAGGTATTCCAATAGCAAGACCAAAAATAGGATCATCCGGAAAGACCGGGTTATGGAGGGTTGAAAAACCAGTAATATATTATGATAAGTGCACAAAATGTAGACTTTGCGTACTTTACTGCCCGGAAAACACTATAGACCTTTTAGAGAATTTGTATCCTCAAATCGACTATGATTATTGTAAAGGTTGTGGTGTATGTGCACAAGTTTGTCCTACTAAGGCGATTGAAATGGTAAAAGAGGTGAAATAAAAATGGTTCAAGTTCTAAAGAAGAAAGCATTAGCATTAGTTGGAAATCATGCAGTAGCATATGCAGTAAAACAAGCTAAACCACAAGTATTAGCAGTTTATCCAATAACCCCACAAACTACTATGCTAGAAAAACTATCAGATTATGTAAGTTCTGGCGAGCTAAAAGCTGAAATGATAAGAGTAGAAAGCGAACACTCTGCTATGGCTGCAGTATATGGTGCTGCATTATCTGGAGCTAGAGTGTTTACAGCAACGGCATCTCAAGGTCTGCTTTATATGACTGAAATGATTTATTGGGCTGGTGGACAAAGAGTTCCCATAGTAGCGGCAGTAGCAACTAGAGCAATAGCTGAGCCATGGAGTATCTGGGATGATCATCAAGATTTTATGAGTAAAAGAGACGCAATTTGGATACAGATGATGGCTGAAAATGTACAAGAGGCTTACGACTTGACACTCCAAGCCTTTAGAATATCTGAAGATGAAAGAGTAATTTTACCGGTGATGATGGGATTCGATGGTTTCATTTTAACTCATACAATGGAAAGGGTTGAGGTACTTGAAGATCACGAGGTTGATTCATTTATCCCACCAAGGAAATTCAACCTTATTGATTTCACCGACCCAGTTGGGGTTGGTCCAATAGCTCAACCCGATGAGTACATGAGAATAAGATTTGAGGCAATGAAAGCTATGGAAAGAAGTAAAAGCGTAATCGAAGAGATAATGAAGGAATATGAAAAACTCAGCGGTAGAAAATATGATTTGGTAGAGTGCTATAAGTGCGAAGACGCAAAGTATGTATTCGTAACGATGGGGGCTTGGAGTGGCGATGCTAAAGTAGCTGTAGATAGGTTAAGAAATGAGGGTATTGAAGCAGGTCTACTGAAAATAAGAGTATTTAGGCCATTCCCCAAGGAAAAAGTCCAAGAGTACTTAAGATCTGCTAAAGGTGTAATAGTGTTCGATAGAGCTTATTCATTTGGCTCAGGTGGAATATTAGCGAATGAAGTTAAGGCATCACTATATGGCTTTCAAACTCCAATATATTCTGTTATAGCTGGATTAGGTGGGAAAGATGTTAGACCATTATGCTTCCAAAAGGTAATGCAAAATTTGGTAAATGGAAAACTGGAAGAAGAGAGGTGGATATTATGAGTTTAATTACTCAACCGAAAAGGATTCCGAAATTCTATAGAGGAAATGCAGCTTGTCCCGGATGTCCAATACCAAGAGAATTAGATATACTACTAGAGGAATTAGGTCAGAAAACTGTATTAGTAGTCCCAGCTTCATGTTCAACAGTAATTTTAGGCGATACTAGTGGTATGCCTGCAACAGTCCCGGTGGTTCACAGTGCTTTTGCTGCTTCTGCTTCAATTGCTTCTGGTATTGTAAGGTCTCTGAGAATGAGAGGAGATAATGACGCAATTGTTACTGTATGGGCTGGTGATGGAGGAACAGCAGATATAGGTTTTGCTGCTCTAAGCGGTGCTGCTGAAAGGAACGAGGATATCCTTTATGTATGTTATGACAATGAGGCATATATGAATACTGGTATACAACGTTCGAGTTTAACTCCTCATGGTGCTTGGACTACTACAACACCAGAAGGTAAGAGAGAGTTCAAGAAACCTTTACCATTCATAATGGCTGATCATAAAATACCGTATGTAGCTACAGCTTCTGTTGCCTATCCATTTGACTATCAAGCTAAAGTTAGAAAAGCTAAGCAAATTCATGGATTTAGGTATGTACATTTGCTATCTCCATGTCCTCCAGGTTGGCGTTTCGACTCTTCACTAACAGTAGAAATAGCAAAATTGGCTGTAGATACTGGGATTTGGCCTTTATTTGAAATTGAAAATGGCGAGTTTAGACTAACTGGAGTAAGTAAAACTCATCTAGATAAAAAGAACAGAAAACCAGTAATAGAATACTTAAAGCTTCAAGGAAGATTTAGCAAATTAACAGAAGAGCAAATAAAGGAAATACAGGATGCTATTGATGAAATGTGGGAAGAAATAGCAGCTAAAATTAAGAAATAATTTTTTATTTAATTCTTTTTATAGGAAAATTTCATTAAGTCAACACGGTTTCATACTGCAAGATGTAAATAATGTGACGCTAATAAACCGAGACCATGTGTTGCTAACGCTGCTGAAATACCTAAGATTAACATTTCCGCTCCTTTTTTCCCAGGGTTTACCGAGCTAAGTAGACCTATAAGAGATCCAACTATGAAAATTGCTACTCCAGAAAGGATATAAGAAGATACAACTCCTAATAGACCGCCTATTCCTAGCAAGTAAGGTATGACTGGAATTATAGCCCCAGTGATATATGAAAGTGCAGTCACCCCGGCACTCTTCTTAGGACTTTCCTCAACTTTTGGTGCAATGATGTCTTCTGCAACATCAACTAACTGTGGTGAGATATCTGAAGCTATATTTTCTCTTATTCCTAACTCTGTTAAAATCCCAGAAAGCCTTTTAGCAACTTCTTTTCTGTCGACAAGCTTCTGAATTTCTATCTTTTTCCTTTTATTCAGATTGATTTCTCTCCCAGATTTAGTAGAAAGATAAGCTCCTATTGCCATTGATAAAGTGCCTGATGCCCCAACTATTAATCCGGATATCCCAACTAAGAATGGCACATTAAAGGCTCCAGATAAGCCCGAAGTAGCAGCTAGTACTTCTACAAGTCCATCACTTATTCCGTAAACAAAATCGCTAACGTCTTTTGATTTGACGCTAGAGATCATTTCCTCATGAACTGCCTCATCAACGCTTAGATCTTTCATCATTTGTCTTTCTTCTTCATCTAATTCTTCGCTTTTTGATAGCTCATAGTACTTCTTTATATCACTTTCTTCTCCACTCTCTAGAAGCTTAGTAGTTAATTCTAATCCAAAGAGCTTCCTAAAGATAACGTAAAAGTTTATCTTCAGCTTATCAAACAAGCTTAGTTTTCCTAATTTTACATGTCTTTTTTCGGCTATTTGTTTCCAGATTTCCGAATGTCTTTTTTCCATCTGAGACATTTTATACAAGTATATCCTAGTAAGCCGATCTTTTTCAGCATCACCTAGTTTTTTATAAACTTCACTATCAAATAACTCTTCAATATAGTTTTTGTTGTAGTCCATAATATAATTTATAGTTACTCTTATTTAAAAGTCTTTCTATTCTATCATATCTGGTTAAAAATATTGTGGGAGTAAATTTTTACTGATTAAACTAAAATTTTATATGAAAATAGAATTTAGCATAAACTCAGCTTTTAATAACCTTGATGTTGAGCTTCCAAACAGGGGAACTAAGGCAGACCAACTTTACGTTGAAGGTCCATTGTTTGCTTTTTTATTCTCAATACCTCATTGTAGTGAAGGAGCTTTTGAAAGCATTTGTGAAAGAGAAGGAGTAAAGCCAAAGGATTGTAAGATCAGAGCTGACTATGAATTGAACGAAAAACAATTTATGTTGAGCAGTTTGTGATTAGGAGAATAAAAGTATATATCTTAAATATGGGTTGGAGAATAGATGAAATTAAAGAAAGAATCAATAAAATCAAAAAGAGTATCTTATCTATTTAAGTTTCAAGAAAAAATGAGGATTCTTTCTAACTAAAGACTATTCTTACATCTACTGCAAAAGCTCCTTTTTCATTTACAAACAATGGGTTAATATCCATCTCTTTAATGTTTAAGTCAACTATCATTCTTGACACACTAATTATAGTCCTTATTAATGAGTTCTCGTCGTAACCTCTCTTTCTGGCGTTTAGCATGTCATGGATTTTACTTTCAAGAAGTAATTCTTGTGCTTCATCCTCATAAATAGGTGAAATTCCATAAGACACGTTTTTAAGTACTTCAACATAAATTCCTCCGCTTCCTACTATTACTGTATGTCCGAATACTGGGTCTTTCAATCCGCCAATGTAAACCTCTAATCCGCTAAGTTGCTCTTGTATCATAACTCTTTTTGTTATTTTGGAAAGTTGATTATAAACGTCCTTAACTTGGTCTTTCTCAACGTTAACTACAACTCCTTTCATTTCAGTTTTATGAACTGGTTGATCCGGAGAAATTTTCATAACCACGGGGTAACCGATCGAATCGGCTATCCTTTGCGCCTCCTCTACACTTTCCGCTATCCCCCATTTAGGTGTTCTGATACCATAAATTTCCATCAGTTTCATGGCTTCATAATCTCTTAGCGTCTGTTTTCCTTTTACTAGTTCTACTGCGCTTTCAATGGGCTGAACTGTTCTAATCTTTTTTCTTGGTACTGGTTTACTTACTAAGTATTTGATTGCTTTTACAGCGTCCTCTGGGAAAGTGTAGCCCGGAATACCGGTAGTTTCTAAGATCTTTAATGCTGTATCTTCATCTAACCCCATTGTAATTCCTATCATTCCTTTTCCTTTATAGTTTGAAATCACTCTAGCTACATCAGTACAGCTTACCATTGGTAAAGCTTGGACGATCACAAGCTTTGTACAACTCAGATCGCTAACAACCTTTAAAGCTGAGTAGTATCTCTCTTTTGTAGCATCTCCAGTCAAATCTAGAGGATTTCTTGGAACCGAAGTAGGTGGCAATACTTTGCTTAAATTTTCTTTAATCCAATCTGGGATTTCAACTAGTTTTAATTTGTTCTTTTCAATTTCGTCCGAAGTTAAGACGCCATGACCACCTGAGTTTGTTATTACTAAAATCTCATCAGTTATTGGTTCAGAATACATTAGGAGTTTGGCTAAGTTCAACATATCATGAAGATTTTCAACTAGTATACCACCTACAGTTCTAACTGCAGTCTTGAATACTTCGAATGAGCCAGCTAGACTTCCGGTATGAGTTTTAGCTGCTGCTGCACCATTACTTGTTGTTCCTCCTTTAAGAAACACTACTGGTTTCCTTTTTGTAGCATTTGGCAAGGTTTCAAGGAAGGCGTTTCCATCTGCTACTCCTTCAACATATACAAATATAGCTTTTGTTTCTGGGTCTTTGGACAAATAATCAATGACTTCATACTCTTTAACATCAGCTTGATTACCCAAGCTAACCATGTAGCTAATTCCTACTCTGTATTTTTGTGCCCAATTTAGCATATAGACTCCTAAACCACCGCTTTGTACAACTAAACCAATATTCCCCCTCTTTACATCTGTGTATGCGAATGTCGCATTTAACTCAGGGGTAATAATTCCAAATGTGTTTGGTCCTAATACTCTTATTCCCCCTTTTTTGGCTATGCTTATTACCTCGTCTTCGAGCTTTTCTTCACCTACTTCTTTGAATCCAGCTGTTATTACTATTGCAGCTTTTACTCCCTTTTCAACAGATTCTTCCATTACTTGAGGAACAGCTTCCCTAGGTACAGTTATTACTACCATATCAACGGGATCTGGAATTTCTTTAACGCTCCTATATGCCTTTACACCTTCAACGTCTTCTGCCTTTGTATTTACTGGATAAAGTTTCCCATGATAGGTAGAAAGTAAGTTCCTAAATACAACGTTTCCAACTTTCTCTTTGTATCGTGATGCTCCTATTACTGCTATACTTTTAGGTTTAAATAACTCATCCAATGACATAGATAAATTAAAGAAAAAGTGAAATAAATAATTTGTGAATGGAAAAGTTATTCTAACCCTAAAAATTAGTTTATTCACTATAGGTTTAATGCAGATTATAGGAGCTGTCCTAGTAAGTGCAAGTTTATGTCAAGACAGTTATCATTAAAGATTGTCATTTTCAGTTCTTAGAGATCTTCAATAAAGCTTAAGTTAACGTTTGCCTTTAGCTCATATTATAAAAATAAGTAATGAGATACACTTTTTCGATTCTCTTATTTACAAGATTATGAGGATGACTCTGAGATTTTTGTTCTCATTTAATTCTACTTGTCCTATTAATATAACACCCTATTCATTAAGTGCAACTAAGAGCAATGATAGTATTATTTACGTTATTTGCTTTTTCTCTTCCTTTTCCTAAATTTTTTCTCTCAAACTATAAACTTTAAAACAAACTACTTCTGATCACACTTTATATGAAGTTAATGATTTATCACTATTCATAGAATATTTTACTATTCTTGGTACATTATTAACCGCAGGTGGTATAATACTTTTTATATATGCTAGATTAGTTCATAAAAAGTGATGAAATTCATTTTGGATTAGTAAAATTTTTCCTATAGTTCTTTTAGCCTCATCTCTATAAGGGGCTATGTTAATTTCATAAGGCTTTAATCCTTTACATTCTAATCTTAAGATTTCATCTCTTGTATCTCCCATTTTCTTTGCTAAAGCCTTTATCTCTTTTGATTCGAAGCCTAAAGATTCAACAAGATTCCTTGCTTTTCTAACTTTCTTCCTTAACTCATGGAAATCATTAATATCGCTTATTTGAACGTAGATTTTAAGAATGTTGTTATAGACTAGAAGCCTACTGCAACAAACTCTATCTAGGTAGCATCCTTTAAGTTTTTTTACTCTCCCTAAAGCCCTTATAGCTAGTTGATCTCTTTTTTTGTCTTTAGTTTGACAAATGTCAATATCTCTTACTCTCCCTAAAGCCGATATAGCTTCTTTAGCTAAGTACAAACATTCACTGTTTTCGTATATAGGGTAGAATGAGGATAATATATCATAATATTTCCTTAAATAAACTCTTGCATCATGAATGCTCTCTTCATCAGTTCCTTTAATTTTTAAAGCTTCTTTTAGGTTTTCATTTGCATAGACTTCAGGACGTAAATTGGTCAATTTTCATCACTATTTCTTTATTTACTTCAGCAAATTCTTTATCTGTTCTTATTATATCTTCCTTTTTAGTTAGTGAAAGAAGGGCGTCTTGGAATTTATTAATGTAACTTTCATACGCAGTATATACATCATCCTTAATGCAAATATCAATCCCTGCACTTAATGGGTCTAAATAACCTCTCTTCTTTATTATTCTCTTAACTATTTCTTCGGGACTTGAGATTAGAGTAAAAGTTATAGTTGGTTTAGGGAACACTGAAAGTACATCATCCATCCACCCTCTTTCTAAACCTCTTGCTAATCCCCATGCAGTCAAAGTAAGTGTATAGCCATCAGCTAATGCAATAAATCCAGCATCTAGAGAAGGTTTGATATAGTTTTCAATCTGATCAGCTAAATCCGTTACATAGGCAAGGAATAACGTTCTCCTCTCAAATACAATATTTTTCTTTACTTGTGCTATTCTTTCACCAATTAGTTTTGACATTTGTAAGCCTAATATCGTGACTCCATATCCTTGTTTTTCTAAATATCTTTTTACAGCCTCTAAATGAGCAGTCCTTCCAGACCCTTCAATTCCTTCAAATGCTATAATCAATATACTCACCTACAATTTTTCTTATTTCCATTTGTATTTCTTTAGGCGTTTTGTTTCCATCTATTATTACAAAATTTTCATCTTTAGCTATCTTGTCATACATCTCTACTATTAATGTCTGATATTTAAGGAATCCCTCCTCTGGTGGCAATCCAGGGAAAATGTCGGATCCAGCTTCTTGTGGTTTTATTTTTCTCTTTGCTTTTCTTATTCTTTCTAATGCGACTTCTGGTTGAACTCTGATATAAAATGTTACATCCGGTTTGATCGCAAATGAATATAATTTCTTAACCCAATCAAGACTAACTCCTCTAACTGTGTCTCTTGTATATGCTGTATACACATATCTATCACAAATTACTGCAAAACCAGATTTCAGCATGGGTAAAATATATCTCTCATATCTATCAGAAAAATCAGTAGCATGAATGAGACTAAAAGTTAAGGGGGTTAGTAAGTCTTTCTTTTTAGCTTCTTTAATGATGTCATGAATCCAGTCGGAGGAGTTCCATTCTGTCAAGTAAGCATCTTTTTTCATCTCAATCCAATCTTTTAGAAGAGATGCTTGGCTTGATTTACCTGATCCATCAATTCCTTCAAAGGCTATTAGAACTCCTTTTTTCATAACCTTACCCCATCAACGTATTTCTCTATCGAATTTTTCACAATATTTCCATAACTTAACAACTCTTTCTTACTTATGTCCTCTTTTAGAAGTTTTAATTGCTTCTTTTTGACTTTTTTATAAGCTGACCTACAGATCAAACCCATAAGTAACACTTCATCATACATGAAACCGGGAAAAATAGAGTTTTTAATAAACCTATAACACGCATCAAAAGGATTAAGATATCCTGCCATCTTAAAAACTAAGGTTAAAAACACAGAAGAAGCTACGTAAAAAGAATACTTACCAGTAACAGAATCCAAGATTTCATTAAAAACTTCATCTGGAGGTTCAATGGCATTAAAAAATGAAATGGCTTCTAACCATTCCTTTCTGCCTAATTTTTCCCCTTCTGTTAGAACCCCTTCTCTCATTCCAAAAGATGATACAACTAGTGACTTAGGATTGAAATATTTTATTAATTCATCAATTATAACTGAAGCAGAATGTATGGTGTAAGCTCTTTCCTTTCCTATTCCAGGCAGGGAGGCCCTAGCTTCAAGGTCAAGAGAAGGTAAAAGTGATGAATACTTAGAAATATTATTAAGAGATACTGAATATCCATGAATTGACTTCAAAGGTGAGGAAGACAATTTTGAATCCATTTTAGCTAATGCTCTCATATTACCCCCAGAACCCACAATTATTTCGTGTTTTTTGATATTTATTGTAGATAAATTATCGAGAACTGTTTTTCTTATCTCTTTTTCAGAACTATTCACAAGCTTTAATGCCCCAAAAGGCAACTGGAAAACCTTACTTACATTGCCATTTTCTATTTCTATTAATTCTAAAGAGCCACCTCCTAAGTCAAACGCTATGGCATCGTTAATAGGCAAAGTGTTCAATATACCTATTCCTGCGTATCTACCTTCTTCCTCACCAGAAATGACTTTAACTTCATGACCTATCATTTTACTTAGTGATTCTGCTACTTCTTTTCCGTTTTCCGCATATCTAAACGCACTTGTACCAACTATTTTTACGTCCTCAACTTTTTTATGTTCAATTATCTTTCTGAAAAAAGAAAAGGCTCTTTCAGCTTCCCTTATCTTTTCCTCGTTTATACGGTTGTTTTGTAATCCTTCTCCTAATCTTATGAAGAATTTTTGGGATCCTACTATTCTGAAAGTAAAATTTGAGAAAACTTGATACAGCATAAGTCTAAAGGAGTTAAACCCAGCATCTATTACAACGCTGTACATTCAAATCATCTTTAGCACCTTCTGAGTTAAAAGCATTTTTAGAACTCCTTTACTGTTGTTTAAATCATAGTCTACTAAAGCTATACCACCTTTCTTTAGTTCTATGTTAGCTCCAGTTAAGGCTTTTATCATATTTGAAAGATAAGGATCATGACCAACAATTAACACTGTAATGTTATCTTGGAGATCTTTCAATTTTTCTATAAATTGAGATGGATCTTTGTCTGGTGCGAGGTCCTCGTAAGTTTCAATCTTAATACTATCAGTACCTAGTTTATCTATAATCTCTTCTGCAGATTGATACGCTCTTAAGTATGGACTAGAGAGAACTTTATCTATTTTAATCCCATATTCATCTATGAAATTGGCAACTCTTTTCATTTGCTTTACTCCTTTCTTTACTAACTTTCTGTCTTTGTCATCTTTACCTTCTATCTGGGGTTCGGAGTCCCCATGTCTTACTATTACGAGACTAATCATTATGTATTAGTTATCTAATTTATATTAAAAGGATTTCTAAATAAAGTATAGAGATCTAAATAAAGTATAGAGTCCTACATATTTTTGTTTATAAACTAACAGTAGTTAAACTATATGTGAAGCAATTTTTAGGTGCTTTTCTCTCGACTTTTCTTCAGTGGCATGTATTCTTTTTATTCTCTCAACTCTCCTTTTTCGTGTTCCCTATTTACATTTTTGCTATAGGTTTTATCTTCAGGGTTATTGGGGGATATTTTGTTTGGTTATATAGGTGATAAAATAAGCAGGAGATCAGCTTTAATTTCCATTAACTTAGTTTTATCTACTTTCTCTCTTCTTCTTTTCTTCTTTCCGAACAACGCGAGTTTAATACTTTATAGAGTTATACAAGGGCTAACGTTAGGAGGAGAATGGGGAGGAGCTTCAACAGTATTAATTGAGACGTACTCTTCTTCACGATACAGAGGGTTTATATCTAGTATTATACAACTCACAGTTCCAATAGCAATAATATTTTCATCTATCTCTATTTTCTTAGTCTACGAGATAGGAGAAGAGGCATGGAAGCTCTTCTTAGTCCCAATTTCTATTTTATCATTAATCACTATTCCCCTTCTGAGAGATATAAGTAATGAAAGAAGCTCATCTTTTCCCCTTGTTGAGGCTGTAAAAGAGGATTGGAAGAATATAATAAAAGCAATAGGAATTAAAATAAGTGAAAGTGCCATATTTTATGTCTTTACAACCTATGTGTTTTTAACTGGAAAAGTTGCACTGTTAGTTTCTCTTGCAGTGATCATACAATTATTTGCTATGCCATTTTTTGGTTATTTGACTGATATTATAGGAAGAAAAAAGTGGTTTACCTAGGTGTTGGTTTGATGATTATTTCAACCTTCTTTTTCCCTGGTACAATCGGGGAGATTATAATGAGCATATCTGATTCTGCCCTTTATGCTCCTCAAGCGTCAATATTTACGGAAATCTTTAAAAAGAAATATAGGTATACGGCATCTAGTCTTTCTTATCAACTGGCAAGTTTAATTGGTGGTATAATCCCTCCTATACTTCTATCTGACATAAAACCATTCTTTGTTCTAGTTCCATATGCTATTATCAGTCTTATTTCACTGTATTTTACTCAAGAAACTAGGGGGAAGAGGCTTGAGTAATCTCATATTTACTTAAATATCTTAGCCTCTCTGAGAGGGACGGATGAGTTCTTAATAAAGTACTGTCCTCATAATTGCTTATCAACTCCTGCTTTATGAAATATAGCTGAAAATCTGGAATGTTCTTCAAAAGATAGTTTGGTATAGTTCTCCCTAAATAACCTATTTTTATTAAAGCGTTTTCAAGATACATTGTTAACCATCTGTTATCTTTTACTGCGGTAATATCAGCTCTTTTCTCCATAAGTCTATGAAAAAAGATAAAAATAGGAAACGCCATGATAAACATAATTATAACAAAGACATATGAAATATTAGCTAAGTAGATGTAGAGAATATTGTAACCTATTAATCCAAGCATTTGGACTTCCATATCATGATTCTTTAAGTGAGAAAGCTCGTGAGCTGTCACGGCTATAATTTCGTTATCTTGCAGAGAACTAAGAATGCCAGTAGTATAAGCAATAGCTTTGTAAAACATATTTCCAAAAGCAAGCGCGTTAGAGTAGTTAGTTCTTACAACGAAAATATTAGGCTTTTTCATTCTAAATAAATTCGTCGTATATTCAACTAAATGCTCTAAATTTGGATCGTCGTTTTTCTTTAGTTTAAGAGAAAATATCATTATTAAGGGAGAAATTGAGTACCATACAAAGAAAATAAGCGAGACTTCTCCTATTTCCAAGTAAAGATTTGAGGGGATAAATGTAGATAAAACTAATGAAAGAAAGAGTAATAAACTAAATGAGGCAAAGTAATATCTCAACCACCAAGATTTCATAATATAATCTTACTAAGTTATAGGTAAAATTATTTGTCCAAAAATAACAATACACGTTTCATATGAGTCTTAACTACTACTAGTACATTGAGAGTGTTAAGCAAAAGGATATTCCTTTTGCAAGAATTAATCTCTGTAAATAAGCTCTCCATGATATGGTATTAGAACTTTATAAGGTAATGATGTCAATAATTTAAACGAGTTAACAGCTTGTTCGTAATTCCAGCAGAAAAACTCTAGGGGCGGTGTTAATTCACCTACGTTTCTAACAGCATCGCCAGTTATTACAACTCCTTCTCCAAATAATGCAATATGTCCTTTAGTATGCCCTGGTACGTGAAGTACTTTAAACCCAGATAGTTCTTCTCCTCCTTTTAACTTAACGTCAACAGTAGGTATCTCAATTTTCATATTGTTAATTCTATCTAATGTTTTCTTTATCTCATCTTGATCAATGTCTTTTAACGTGTTTTTTACTTCATTAAAATCAACTTTTTCGACCTTAAATTCTTCAAGTTCATGAGCATAAATTTTTGCTTTAGCCTCTCTCTTAATTCTTTCTGCGTTTCCGAAATGATCAGGGTGGGAATGAGTAATCACGATATCGGAAATATCTGAAATTGAATAACCCCAACTCTTTAAGAATTTTTCCAAGACTTCAAAATTTTCCGGCAAACTCGTATCTATTATCATTAGACCTCCATTAGGTCCATTCTCTACAACGGTGACGTTATGATTTAAAACTGAGCCAAAGAACTCTGGTTCTAATAATTCAGCAATCCTTACTCTTTTAGTTATTCTCACCATCTTTTGTAAACCTCGGTATAAGCTCTATTGGTGGTTTTATTTCATTTTGCTTGGTAAGAGGTTTACCGTCTATTTTAACCACTTTTTCAGCAACTATATCACAATACCTGCACTCTTCACAACTTCTTTCCTCACATCTATTATATTTAAAATAGCTAAGCCAATTTGAAGGAAAGGCTGTGTTATCTATATACACCTTCATTAACGTCTCGTATTCGCTAGAGGCATTGATCTTTCTTAATGCTGAGGTTGTCGCTCTACCTTGAACATAACTTAGGATATCAATTAGGTTTCCTTCGTATTTTCTTTCCGAATAGGCTTTAACCACATTAACTAACCAATCCGTTCTTTTATTCCTTCCAGCAATCTTAAACCTATCAATACCTATTTCTTCGTAATAACGCAAATCTTCTGGTCTTATCCATCTCATTCTTATAAGGTTTGCAAAATCATTTCTTACCTCTGTTGCACAAAATAGAACGGGATATTCGAACCAAACATTCTTAACTCCATCTTTGGCAGAAAGATAGGATGTTACTTGATCATGGGTTAATTTATAAGGACATCCCCAAAGACAAGTGTTATTTGTAATAACCTCAATGTCAACGTTATACTTTTTAGCTAACTTTGAAGAGGCTTCAAGCAATGAGAAGTTCCTATTGGCATCTTCATCCATTATTATGGTATTTGCTCCCATTTTCAAATACTCTTCAACTTTCCTTATATTGGTAATCCTAGCAAAAGAGGAGATTGAAACCTCAATATCCGGGTATTCTCTCTTAATGAAATATACTAAATACGGTAAAGCTACAACAAATCCGTCCACACCAAAACTAACTAGTTTGTGAATTTCTTCTTTAAGATTATTAAGAAATTTTTCATCATATTCCTTACCGTGAAGATTTGCTGTGTTCATTGTGTAGAGGAATTTGATTTTATAAGAATGCAAAACGTTTATGTGTTCCTTTAGTTTTTCATCATCAACTTTAGGTAGGATGAACGAGGCTCTCCCATGACCGGTTAGTGACTCTGTCTGGCTTCCGTACATGTACTTTACTGGATAATTATGGATTTTTTCTGGTAACTGATCATCAAAGTTTGTTGCTACAACTAGCCTCATAATTAATACTATCATAATGAAAATTTAAAATTTGTGTATTTTTCTTATTATTGAAAAAATATAGTAGGACTCAAAGTGATAAAAACATCAATAGTTCAATTTGTCTTCTTCTTAGCTACTACAAAATAGAATAAATTAAATCCTTTCTCTTCATATACTAAAACATCCAGAAGTTTATGGAACAAGCCTTTATAATAACTGTTAGTGTGCAACCTTCTATATATATAGTATATATATTTATAGTCTTTTGGCCTTCCTCCTGCAAATATCGGAATGTAAGGCATTATAAATCTCAAATAAATTGAGATGTAAAGTCTCTTTAATGGGTTATCTGGCTTTTCCATAGCTATAAATCCAATAATATTCCTTGATACTCTGTTCATTTCTTTTATTACAGGTTCTAAATCATTAGCTGCATGCAAAGCAAAACTGCTCATTACAATGTCAAAAGCATTATCTCTGAATGGTAAAGCATCAAATGAAGCCAATACTTTATCATCTTCAATTAATGCATTCATAAGCATTTTCTCTGCATAGTCAGAAATAACGGGGAAAAAACGTCCTTTATAGATTTTCTTAAAAACATAAGTAAGTTCTCCTTTTCCTCCAGCTACATCAAGAGTGATCCTTGGTTTCTTACAATAGTTAAGAATTGTTTTTACTAGGTTAGCTCTCCATTTCACGTCTTGATTGAATGAGATAAATCTGTTTGCTCTATCATATGATTTAGGGATGTTATTGTAAACTTCTCTTAGCTCTTCATCAGTAGCCTTTATTGACATCAAGAGATATTATTTTTACAGTTTAAAAGATAAACTGGATTAGATAGGAAATGCAAAACATTTTTAACCGTAGCATGATAAATATGTATAATGAAATATATTTCCGTTAAGGACGCACTTGGAAAAAAGTTAGGTTATGATACTACTTTAGTGACTCCTCAAGGGGCATCAGTTCTTTTGCCGAAAGGTCATATTATAAAAGAGGAAGATATAAGTAAGCTGATGGATTCTGGCGTCTATTATATATGGATTGACGAAGGTGAAGAGGAAAAAGATATGGTATATGAGTGGGACATAACACCTTATATTGCATCTAAAATAGTTGGAGAAAACGTTAAGATAGTTCAGGGGAAGCAAGGAGCAACATTACTATATTCTAAATTGCCTGGGATCTTAAAACTAGATGTAGATGGGATAGTTAATTTCAATTTAAATCAGAGAGTCCTTGTAATAACTGGTTCCGAAAACGAAGCATTTGGCAAGGAAGAGTTAATAGGATTTGTCGAAGTCATTCCTTTCTCAATGGGAAAATCAGAGCTAGAAAGTCTTGCATCTTCAAGTAAAACGCTGATTGATATAATTCCGTTTAAATATAAGAAAATAGGATTAGTAATTACTGGAACTGAAATTTATGAAGGGAGAAAAGAAGATCAATATTACCCAGTGATAAAAGCAAAATGTGATAAATATGGCTGGGAGATCGTGAGTAAGGAAATAGTGCCAGATGACGAAGATAAGATAGAAAAAGCAATAAGAAATGCAAAAGATAATGGTGCTGAAGCGATAATCGTGACAGGTGGAACGTCCGTAGACGCCACTGACAGGACGATTTATGGTATTCAGAAAGTAGCTAAAATTGTTTCATATGGAATTCCAATGAAACCTACAACAATGTCCATAATAGCATATTGGGATTCAACTCCTATTTTTGGTGTCTCTGCAGGAGGCATTTACTATAGAGAATATAATTCTATTGATAAAGTCTTTACCTTGTTAATGGCGGGATTTGAATTGACACCAAAGGATATAGCAAAAACAGGCATTGGAGGTTTATCATGGACATTTAGGCAAACTATTAAAAGCAAGTAACATCTTTCCTTTTTATCTTTTCTTTTAAACCTATTTATATGCTTGAAAAAGTTAGATTCGACTTACCGCAAGAAGAAATACCAGACAAATGGTATAATATTTTACCGGATTTACCAGAGCCTTTACCACCACCTCAAGATCCTACTGGAAAGGCGTTTGAGATCTTAAAACAAGCATTGCCAAGCAAAGTATTAGAGTTAGAGTTCTCTCAAGAAAGATATATTAGAATTCCAGATGAAGTTCTTCAACGTTATCTGCAAGTTGGAAGACCAACACCAATAATTAGGGCAAGAAAATTAGAAGAATATCTAGGAGGTAATTTAAAGGTATACATGAAGATGGAAAGCCATACATATACCGGGTCACATAAAATAAATAGTGCCCTTGCTCATGTTTTCTATTCAACTTTAGATAATGCCAAATTTGTCTCAACTGAGACTGGTGCAGGTCAATGGGGATCTGCAGTGGCTCTTGCAGCTGCTTTGTTTAAAGTTCCAGCTCATGTTTTCATGGTTAGAACGAGTTATTATGCGAAACCTTATAGGAGATATTTAATGCAAATGTATGGTGCAAATGTTCATCCTAGTCCCTCTGATTTTACTAGATTTGGAAAAGAAGTACTTGCGAAAGACCCTAATACTCCGGGATCATTAGGTATTGCAATTTCTGAAGCCGTAACTTATGCGATAGAGAATGGTGGAAAGTATGTGGTAGGAAGTGTTGTCAATTCTGATATTCTTTTTAAAACAATAGCAGGTATGGAAGCTAAGAAACAAATGGAAATGATTGGTGAAGACCCTGACTATGTTATAGGTGTTGTTGGAGGAGGATCTAACTATGCTGCATTAGCATATCCGTTTCTGGAAGAAGAACTGAGAAAAGGTGAGATAAGAAGAAAGTATATCGCGTCTGGTGCTATAGAGGTCCCTAAAATGACAAAAGGCGTTTATAGATATGATTATCCAGATACAGGTAGAATTCTGCCAATGCTAAAAATGTACACAATTGGTTCCGACTTTATACCGTCTGCAATTTATGCTGGAGGTTTAAGATATCACGCTGTTGCTCCCACACTTTCACTACTTATGAATAAAGGAATTGTACAAGCCAGAGATTATGCTCAAGAAGAAGCTTTTGCCTGGGCTAAACTATTTAGTCAGATTGAAGGTTGGGTTCCCGCTCCGGAAACTAGTCATGCCCTGCCTATTTTAAAGGAGATTGCTGACGAAGTTAAAAAGAGCGGTGAAAAGAAGACAGTGTTAGTAAGTTTCTCTGGTCATGGTTTGTTAGATTTAGCTAACTTTGCTGATGTTCTAGGTTTTTCTAAGGAATAATGATTTATATTTCTTTTTCCATTTTTTTCTTATGAGTAATGATCAAGAAATAAGTGGATACTCGAATTTAAGAATAGGATTTGTCTTAACGTCTTTATCAGAGATTATACTTTTTGTTGCTCTTATCATTATATTGAATGAAGTATTTCAATTAATTTCTAAAATTCCACCAAGTAATTTATCATCATTGAATGCCTCTTCCATATCTAGCTCAGAACTGGGATCCCTTTTATCTTCCATAAGCTCAACAATAGGAATAGAGGTTTTAGGGATTGTTCTTGGAGTAATAGCGTCTATCTTTCTATATATAGGCTTTAATAAGGAAAAAGGATTCTACAATATAGGAAATGCGACTACTGGTGCTATTCTTGTTCTTATAGGCTTTATCCTTTACGCTCTTTTTTCTATTATAGGAGTTATTCTTGGAATTATTGGTTTTATTCTTATGAAAAGCGCTCTAGACTCAATAGGGAATAAATATAATGAGAATTTAGTAAATATTGGTGCCATTCTAAGTATTATCCCTATTATATCAATAATAGGTACTGTCATAGTTGCTGTTGGATTAACTAAGGTTATTAATAAAGCTAAAAGTGGTCAAATAGCTCTTACCCAATCATTATCTTTGCCTAGTGTATCACAGCCAATTCAACAAATCGGTTTAGGTGTTATAAAGGAAAACGGAGAAATTTCACTTACCTTATATTCTCAAGTCCAAGCTACAATAACAAGCGTTAGGATTGAGGGTACTTCATACTTCTCTATTTTATCAATACCTTTGCAAATCGGAAATAATAATATTATAATAAATCTTGGGATGCCAATAAGCTTAGTCAAAGCTACTACATATAAAATTACTCTAATGGTTTCTACCCCCTCTGGTTCGATGCCTGTAAGTGTAGACGCTCTATATAATCCTTAATCTCAACTTTTCTTTTATGTTGAGCTTAGCTTTAATACGGTTCTCAATAACTTTTAACCATGAAAAGGCTGGATGTAAAAGATCTACTTATAGCTGACTTCTCCCCGCTCTTAAGAGCGAGGATTCTCACGGTCTGGGTGGTCTTTTCCATCCTTCACTCTGTGAGCAGTCGAGAGGTGCAGAGTACCCCTCACATATAGATTAAGGACTGAAACAGAATCACGGTTTTCTTCAAAACCACACTTAGGACAACGAAAAGTCCTATAATCACCCTCTTTCATTAATGTACCACACTTAGGGCAAGTAGTTGAAGAGTATGCGGGATTAACCTTAATTACCTTCAAGCCATATTTTCGTGCTTTCCATTCAATCCACTTCTGAATCCTACTATATTGCATAAGATACAACTTCAGTCTGTAGTTTTTCCTTAAATTGTTAACGTGATATATCATTTTGTTTAGTTTTTCTAACACTATGACGTTAGCTTTCAACAGCAAAGCAATAGTTGCCACTAATAAAAATCCACATGGTGCTTTTAGAGGTTCAGGAACCCCACCTCATACATGGGCTTTAGAAAGAGTTATGGATGCAATGGCAGATGAATTAGGTCTTGATAGAGCTGAGATTAGGAAAAGAAACGCAATAGATACATTTCCTTATGATAGTGGTTTCGCCTATTACGATTCTGGTAACCCTAAGGGACTATTAGAACTAGCCTTAAGCAGAAAGGATATTTTATCGCTGAGAGACGAAAATACCGGTGTCGGTTTGCTCTCTCCACTGATCTGAGTACCCCCTCTGGTAGTGAAAGAGTAAAATTAAGCATAAAGAATGGTAAGGTCGTCGTTAAACTCGGCTTAGGGCCAGAAGGGCAGGGCAACGAGCATACGGCAATGCTTCTAGTTTCAAAACTTTTAGGAATTAGCGTTTCCCAGACCATTTCATTTCTAGATACTTCTTGATACTTCTCGATCCATGGTCTGGGTTAGCCCTAGGTGTGGAATCATTAGCTTCAACCACACCGCATGGGGCTCAGTCGAGGCTAACGCCATGAGCCTCCCATGTGCGGTTTTCACTGCCAGCTCCCCTCTCCACGCATAGCGCATCATCTAAGGGAGTTTCATTCAGCTTTACCTCAACGTAATTAATAGTGGTTGAAAGTATATAAATTTATCGTTATATTGGGAACAGCCTTTACTGCTAAATCGTAAGAATCCCCAGTAAAATCTGAAACTAACTGTACTCCATACTCCATGTAGTTGTGACCAAGTATAATTGCATTCTTTTCTTTTTTAAGTTTTTTAATTTCACTTATTAATTCCAAGACATCTGGCATTTCTGATCGAACATGTGTTCTGTGCATTTTAAGTTTTTAAATATTACTATCAAAAATTATTTAATTATATCTAGGGAGAGATCTAAGGATCTTGAGCTGTGGGTTATGTAGCCTGAGGAGATTATATCGACTTGTGTTTTCGCATACTCAGCTACATTTTCTGGAGTTATTCCTCCAGAAGCCTCGATAAGGATTTTCCCTTTTAACTCCTTCACTATGGGGATTATTTCATCTGGTTTCATGTTGTCTAAAAGTATTGCGTCAGCACCAGCTTCATATGCCTCTATTGCTTGGTCATAACTAGTTACCTCTACTTCAATTTTCTTGGTAAAGCTAGTAGCCTTCTTGGCCAACAAAACAGCTTCCCTTACACTACCTACTAAGGCTAAATGGTTGTCTTTGATTAACACAGCGTCTGATAGATTAAATCTATGCGGATCTCCTCCACCAACCTCTATTGCATATTTTTCGAATATTCTTAAACCCGGGGTTGTCTTTCTTGTCCCAGCTATTTTCACTCTGGGGTTGTACTGTTTAGCTATTTTTGTCATTAAATGGGTAGCTGTAGCTATCCCGGAAAGCTTACCTAAAAGGTTTAATGTAAGCCTTTCTACCCCTAAAACTGTCTCTGCGTCCCCTTCTATCTCTAAGATTATATCATTCTTTTTTATTTCTTTTCCATCTTCTATTTGTCTATTTACTTTTACGCTCAAGTACTCTAAAAAGGGAATAATGAACTTTTGACCGGCTAATATACCCTCGTCTTTTGAGACTATAACGGCTTTACATTTTTTACCAGAAACTATTTTACTTGTCACGTCTTCTGGGTAAATGTCTTCTTCGAGAAGCGAGAGCAGTTTATTGATGATTAGCTGATTTATCATCAATAGAATAGAGGTAAGAAGAAAATAAAAATAGCTTGTGGGAGAAAGAAAATAAACTTTAAATCTTATTGTTCAATATCTTTATTTGCCGCTGTAGCTCAGACTGGCCAGAGCGCCGGCCTTGTAAGGTAAGTCTAAGAAAGCCGGCGGTCCGGGGTTCAAATCCCCGCAGCGGCTTTCTTCTCCCTTAAGTATCTTTCTAGTGCTTCTCTTATTATTTCGCTTCTGCTTAATCTACTATTTAGTGCGTATAGATCTACTTCTGATAACAATTTTTCTTCTACTTTAAAAGTGACTACTCTCATTTTACCTCAAGTATTACCTACAAAAGGAGATTAGATAAAGAAATTTGTATATAAGTTAGAATAGAGAGACTAGACCGAAACTATTATCTTACTCTCCGTAAGTATTTTTTCGATTATATCTCTTAGTATTTGGGGGTCTCTTTCTTCTTCGATAAAGCCTTTTATAAGGAACGCCTCTGCTTCTTTTCTAGTTAGTCCTCTGTTTTGTAAGTAAAATATTAAGTCATCTGGAACTCTTGAGACTGAGGCTGAGTGTTTTGCCATTGTCACTCTCCCAGTTTTTACTTCTAACATTGGTGCAACTATTGCTTTAGCATCTTTTCCTAAAATGTATGCTCTTCCTATGATTGATGTAGAAGAGTCTAATGCAGTTTCATTTACTGAAGCGTCTCCTCTTACTACGACAAAAGCGTTATCTGTTGCTATACTTTTTAAATTCCCATCGCTGTAGCTCTTTACCCCTTCATGTTGCACACTTACTTTAATATCTATTTTATCGTCATCAGTGCCTATTGATTTTGCACTGAATATCGACCTTGCTTCTTTTTCTAATGTTGTTGTGTACTCTACATGCGCCATTTTTGATTTTGTTGCAAATACTATGCTATTTAGTTCTCCTTCACATTTAGCTTTTGCATAAGTGTATACGTAAGGTGTGTTTGAAATAAACGTGAAATTAGTTTGTGAGTCTCTTTTTGTGTTTAATGAAATAACTGATGAAATCAAGGAACTCTCTATTTGACTTTCTGCTACATATATTATATCTGCTATTGCTCCTTCCTTTACATTTATTTCTATGTTTGCGGGGGAAATATAATTTTTTTCTGTAACTGTATGATAAATAAATATTTTTTGGGAGTCTTCTACGTTTATTCTTATTTTCTTTGACAATGCTAAAGTTAATGCAACAAGTTTGTGTTCCTCTGGTTTTATTAATGCGTTAGAAGGATCATCCAGACTTTCAATTCCTTCTATGCTATCATTTTGTATGTAAATTTGTTTGTAGCCAGAGGGTAGAGATTCTTTTTTAGTTACTGAAGAAGGATAAATATCGAGGTTTAATTTATCGTATTCGCTCCATTCAGTGTAATGTTTCACAGTTGGAGAATCGTTTATTATTTGATAAGGAAGGGATTCAGATAATGAAAGTAATTTTTGCCTCTCTCCTTTATTTTCCAAATTAGAAATATATTTCTGAGCTGAAGAAAAATTTATTATCATTTTTATGCCACTGCACCTAATTTATCTAATTCAAGCTTTATAACCTTATTCAGCATTGTAGCATATTCAAATGGTAGTTCTTTCATTATTTCATCTATGAAACCTAAGACTAACATTGATACTGACTCTTTCTCGTCTATACCTCTATTCATTAAGTAGAATAATTGGTCTTCGTTCATTCTGAATGTGTGAGCCTCATGAGCTACATCTGCGTCTTCTTCAAACACTTGATTATGTGGGAATGTGTAAGCTTTTGTCTTTTCATCAATCATTAGTGAATCACATTTTACAAATGCTTTTGAACCTACTGCTCCTTTGTTTACCCTTATTAAACCTCTATAGATATTGACTCCGCCGTTAAACCCTATGTTTTTGTTTATCACTTTGCTCTTTGTATTTGGTGCAGCATGTATCATTTTTGAACCGCTATCTTTCCATTCTCCTTCCTCGCTTGCTAATGTTACAACTAAGCTGGTTGATGTTGCGTTTCTTCCTCTTAATATCGTTGATGGATAAGTAAAGCTGTATTTGGAACCGAGTGAGCCTTCTACCCATTCCACTGTTGAGTTCTCATCTGCCCATGCCCTCTTGTTGTTGAAGTTTATCACGTTTTTACTCCAGTTCTGTACTGTGGTGAATTTAATGTGAGCGTTTTTCTTTGCATAAAGTTCAACCATACCATCGTGGAATGAGAATTTCTTGAACTGTGGTGCTGAACATCCCTCGATGAAGTGAAGATATGAGCCTTCATCCGCTACAATCAATGTGTGTTCAAACTGTCCTTCCATTTCACTACCTATGATGAAGAATCCTTCCACTGGTGTTGTTATTTTTACTCCTTTAGGAACGTACATGAATACTCCACCGCTCCATAATGCTCCGTGCAATGCAGCAAATTTATGGTCTGATACAGGGAATATTTTAGTAAAGTGGTCTTTCATAAAATCTGGGTATTTCTGTATTGCTTCCTCAGGTGGCATCATCAGCACTCCTTTCTTTGCTAGTTCTTGTTTTACGTTAGAGTAAATTGATTCTGACTCAAAAGTTGCTACTAAGCCTCCTAGGTATTGTTTTTCTGACTCTGGGATTCCTAGCTGTTCATAATAATTCCTTATTTCTGGTGGGATTTCGTCCCAGTTAGACGTCCTTTCCACATCTGGTTTTATATAAATTTCCATTTTTGAAACGTCAAGCTCTGAGAGAAAGTCAGGTAACCAGTTTGGAGTAGGTAATTTTTCAAACAACTCAAGGCTTTTTAACCTTAACTTTAACATCCACTCAGGCTCTTTCTTCAGTTTTGATATTTCGGCTATGACGTCTTTACTTAACCCCGATTCAACTACACGTTTATGAAATTCTGACTGAGTGAGGTTATTGTTTTTAGCTTCAATCGTGGCGCTGATAAGTTCGTTTATGTCAAGGGAAAATTTCTCTTCTGGCATTTTGGTTTACCTATCATTAACTCTGTTAAAGATATAATATAAGCTTATCTATGAATAAGTAAAAATTTTAAAATATAGAAAATGAAAATAAGTAGATAAAATAAATAATTTACTTTAAAATACCTTCATATCCTTTCTCATCGATTAATCTTGCTAGCTCCATTCCTCCAGTTGCCACAATCTTCCCTCTATATAATATGTGGACTTTATCTGCGTTTACATGGTCCAATATTCTTCTATAGTGGGTTATAATTAGGTAGCCAGTGTTGTTTTCTTGCTTTAATTTCAGTATTGCTTCCGATATTGCTTTCAATCCGTCCACATCAACACCTGAGTCAGGCTCGTCAAGTATCGCTATTTTTGGTTTCATCAAAAGCATCTGTAATATTTCTGTCCTCTTCTTTTCACCACCGCTAAATCCCTCGAATACTCCTCTGTTCAACAGAGCATCTGTAACCCCTACTGCTTTGCTTAGCTCTTTTACATGATTTATTACTTGCATTACTGATTGTGATTGACCATAAATTCTGTTGTATTCAGCAACCAGCAGTGTTGATAGTTTTACTCCCCCTATCTCTATTGGGTTTTGGAAAGCTAGGAAAAGACCTCTCTTAACTTTTTCATTTGTCTCTAGGTTTGTTATGTCTTCGCCGTCAAGCAGTATTTTTCCTTCTGTTATTTTGTACTTTGGATGACCCATCAAAGCGAGTGAGAGAGATGTTTTACCACTTCCGTTTGGTCCCATTAATACGTGGATTTCACCAGAGTTTATCGTTAATGATACTCCTTTTAGTATTTCCTTTCCTTCTACTGTTACGTGAAGGTTTTCAATTTGTAATGTTGCCATACTATATATCACCTCTACTTCCTAACTTAAATTTCTCTCTATCCAAGGGGTTTCTTCAAGGAATAAGGAACAAGATGAATTCGATAATGCCTCTTCTAACATTGATATTAAGTCCTCTATATAGTTCTTTAGGAGTAAATTGTTGATATTAATTCCTCCTGCTATTTGTTTTATTTGTGATAATAAAGTGAAACCGTTTGTTATCCTTTTTATACTAGGGAACAGTATACTCATTATTATCTCGTCAAAGAGGTCATTAATTTTCTGAAATGTGTCTAGTAATGCTTGTTTTATTTGTTGATCAGCCACAACTGTCGAATCTGTCGACACAATCGTAAAAATTTTTTGAATTATATAGTATATTCTCAACAAAATAGAAGAATTTACTGATATTATAAAGTTCCTTATTGTATCCCTTTCGGAGTTATATTTACCTCCCATACTTCTTCTTAGTAGCATTAAGTAAACTCTTCTAAGGTCTTCTGCTGTTGTCTGTACGTCCGAAATAGATTGACCTTTTAGAATAGCTATTATATCATCTACCTTTTTAGCTACTATGTTTAAAATCCTCCTTAACAAAGATTCCACTCCTATTTTTTCTGTATCTAAAAGGCAGTCTAATTTCACTCTATTTTCTGTTACTTCTGCTACTTCTATTCCTACTAGTTGTTTGGAGAGACTAACCGTATCTTCTATTTCTTTATGATCAATGTTCTTTTTGGA
This sequence comes from Sulfurisphaera sp., assembly GCF_059755235.1. NCBI lineage: Archaea > Thermoproteati > Thermoproteota > Thermoprotei > Sulfolobales > Sulfolobaceae > Sulfurisphaera > Sulfurisphaera sp. Next base: position 39,511 of record NZ_DBPRYF010000046.1, on the reverse strand, counting down.
CTCAAAGATTATTTCATCATAACCGAGGCTATACAAACAAGGTATTGAATTGCTCATTGGCTGTTTATAGCTATCTATATCTATTTTTATTGCTCTTTTATTTGAGTTCATTTTTATTTTTTCTGCGACTAAACGTAAAGTGCCATCTTCAGAAATTTCCATGATTATCTTATCCCCTGGTTTTATTGTCCATTTATTAATCCATTTCTTAGGTAAGGTGATGAAAAGGGAGGATGAACCTAATCTTTGTACTTTCCTAGTTTCTACGTCTTTAGAAATTCTGCTTGTTTCATCAGACAAGAATTTATCCCTATTTTATCTACTTGAACACCGTTTATATAAATGTTTCTAAAGCTTAGTAGTAGTAAGATAAAAAACGTTTTTTCTCCTATTTTCTTTTCTTTATTGATACTTTTAATAACCATTTGGCTCTAGAAACCTCCATGCTTGAGGGATCTGCATCTTCTGGCAATGATATAACTAGTCTATACTCCCTCCCATCTTTAGTTTTGCAAGCTAGAAGGAGTCTTTGAGGTTTAGATTCCACTCTAAGAGTGGATAAATCGACTTTCGGTATATCTATTAGATAATCATACTCACTTTCGGTCTCAGTGAATGAATATAATGGGGAGTAAAAAGTTTTAGATAATCTTTCAAATTCTTTATTTATATCTTCCTCTATTCTTCTGAACTTCTTTTCTTCACTTTTTATTAGGTTTTTTATTAACTCATCTAAGTCTTTAAATACTGGCATTCTTGGTCACGCATATGACATTGGTCTACTTGAAGCGTAATTGGGCAACTCTTGTTTAGTTTGTTCCATTAACCCTCTAATTTTTTCTCTTATATCTTCTGCTTCTTTTAATAGTTCATCGACGTTAATGTTGAAACCTATGTATTTACTTAATATGTTTAAGGCATTTGCCGAGGCTTCTGGATCTGGTAAATCAAGAAAAGATTCTACTACAATGACAAAGTTATTTATACTGTTTTTAGATGCTTCAGTTAATAATGGTGCGTAAGGACCTGCAATATACCCATCTCCAAACTTTTCCATTAATCCAAGTTTTTGCAACTCGTTTGCAAGATCTTGCTGGTTTGCAATCCAATATGCGTTTAGCTTTTCTGCGTTTAATCTATCTTGTATCGGTAGACCAGTTATCGATATAATATGTGAAACGTTATATCTTTTTGCTACGTCAACTATCATCTTTGTTAATGGAACTATTGAAGGCGAAGGGATTGCTATCCAAGAGTGAAAGACTATCATATTGTGGTTATGATAAATCCTTACTGGTGATTTTGCTACACCGTCTTGAACATGAGAAATTGGCGGTAAGATTTCTGGGGCATAAATTTCAGCAAATTCTTTTAGCCCAAGTTTGTCAATCAAATATTCTGTAGCTATTACGCCAACTAATCCAGCATCTGGTAATCCAACAACTAAATACGTTGGTTTACTTAATTGAGGTTGATATTTTTCAATTATCTCATACTGAGTCATTTTAATCCCTCTTTTTGTTTTATTAATTCACTATATTTCTCCGCATTTAACAATTTTTCGATTTCGTTTTTGTTAGAAATCTCTATTTTAAATATCCAACCATTACCATAAGGATCTTTGTTCATTAGCTCTGGTGAATCTAACAACCTCTGGTTTGTCTCAATTATTTTGCCAGATAACGGGGAATATATATCTGCTGCAGCCTTAACTGACTCAACTACTGCAACAGCATCTCCCGATACAACTTCCTTACCTATTTCCGGTAACTCTACTCCCACAATATCACGTAGTTTTTTCTGTGCGTAATCTGTTATTCCTACTGTAGCAACGTTACCTTCTATTAAGATCCATTCATCAGTCTCAGTATAGTATCTATCTTGCAAAACTTTGTATTTGCCACCGACTACTATCTCGCTCATAGCTCATCACTAAATAAATGGAAAGTCTTGCATTTTAGCTTCAACTAGTTTATTTCTCACTTCAATATCCACTGAATAACCAAACAAGGAGTGCTTTGAATCTATATAGCCCATGCCTATTACCCTGTTTAAATACGGGGAAAATGTCGAACTTGTAACTTGACCAATTTCTTTGTCAAAGATTTTTATTTTGTTTCCTTTTCTAGGTATGCTTCTCTCACCTTTCTTTAGTTTTAGCCCTATTCTTATTTTATCAACTCCTGTTTTTAACTGTTCAATAATCCTTTCTTTGCCTACAAACTGCTTATCTAAAGAAAATACCCAATATCTTGCCTCTAATGGTGTTATATTTTCATCTATATCTTCTTCATAGAGCACAAAACCCATTTCTTGTCTAATGCTATCCCTACAAATTAATCCAGCTGGTTTCACGCCAACAGAAATTATCTTTTGTATAATCCTTGAGGCTACTTCTGGTGTCCCCCAAACCTCTACTCCATCTTCTCCAGTCCAACCAGATCTACTTAGCAAAAAGACGTCTTCACCTAGAAACTTTGTATTGAGCTTGAACTCAAGCGGTTGCAATTCAGTTTTTTCTATATAATTCCATACTGTTTTTCCTTGTATTGCTATCATAACATATTTAAAAGTTAAATCTTCTACGTTCAACGAGGAATTATTTTTTATCCAATTTATGACTTTTTCTCTATTTATTGCATTTGTAACTACCAAGAATTCGCTGTCATTAACTTTATATGTCATAACATCATCTATAAATCCAGCCTTATCATTAAGAAATGCAGTGGGGCCAACCATTTTGTTGTTTTGAGAGTTTCTGAAATTCTTAGCAATTAAGAAATCGAATTCATCTATTTTTCCAGTAACTTTTAGCCTACCCATATGTGATAAATCAAAGAATGCTGCAGATGATCTAACTGCCATATGCTCTTCTTGATAAGAAGAGTACTTCATTGGCATTTGCCAACCTGCGAACTCGCCTATATCAGCATTAAGTTTTAATTCAATGTCCAAAAGAGGCGTACTAAACATTTTTAATTCATGTTATGAATACTAGTAGGCATATTTATATGGAGATGCATCCTTGGTTACCTAATATAAAAAACATTAAAGAAATGCTAGAGAGCATAGGTGTCAGTAGAATCGATGAACTCTTCAAAGACGTACCAGAAGAAGTAAAATTAAAAAGAGAACTTAACATTGATTATAAAAAACCTCTTTCAGAATACGAAATATCTCTAAAGCTAGAAGAATTAAAAAATAAAAATAAGAAATTAGTCGCACCTCCGTTTTTAGGAGGAGGAATTTGTCCCCATTACGTGCCAGAAGCTGTTAAATTCATCATAAGCAGATCAGAGTTTTATACAGCATACACTCCCTATCAACAAGAAATTTCCCAAGGTTTACTTCAAGCTCTTTTTGAATATCAAAGCCTCATAGCTGAACTTTTTGAAATGGAAGTAGTAAATGCTTCACTTTACGACTGGGGGAGTGCTTTAGCAGAAGCTATCTTGATGGCTAACAGAATAAATAAGAAAAAGACCGTTTTAGTGCCTAGATTGATGAACCCTTACCATAAGGAAGTTGTGAAAACATGGACTTATGGCAAGGAAATAAAATTAGTTGATATGCCAGAGAAAAAAGACACTGGCACGATAGACATTGAAGAGCTAGAAAAAATGATGACCGATGATGTTTCCGCAATTTACATCCAGCAACCAAACTTTTATGGAGTAATTGAAGATGAAATTGAGGCTGTAGTTGACTTAGCTAAAAAGAAGAAAATTATAACTATTATGGGTGTTTCTCCACTTGCCCTTGGTTTAATAAAACCACCAGGGGAATATGACGTTGATATTGCAGTAGGGGATGGACAAGAACTAGGATTGCCTTTAAACTTTGGCGGACCTTTACTAGGAATTTTGGCTACAAGATGGGAAGGACAATTAGTCAGACAAATGCCCGGAAGAATTGTGGGCCTAACTAAAGATACCGATGGCAACAGAGGTTTTACATTAATTTTACAAACTAGGGAACAGTTTGCAAGAAGAGAAAAAGCTACATCTAACATAACTACTAACGAGGCTTTAATGGCTATAGCTGCTGCCGTATATCTTTCGTTGCTTGGGAGGAATGGTTTACAAGATCTTGCAGAAGAGATATATGTGAGGAGCCATTATGCCAAAAAGAAGTTGGAAGAAATCGGAGCTAATACAATTTATAGAGGAGACTTCTTTGAGGAGTTTGCTGTAGATTTTAACAGGGACTATGACGAAATTCACAGTAAACTTTTAGAAAACAGCATCCAAGGAGGATTAAACCTCTCGAAGACTCAAGCACTATTTTGTGTTACTGAAGTTCACACTAAAGAAATGATAGATAATTTAGTAGAGGTGATAAGGGAGTGAGGTGGCATCAAGCAGTATGGGATGAGCCGTTGGTTTTTGAGTATAAAGGGAAAGGAAGAATAGGGACTAAAATACCATCTGAAGAGGAGTTAAGGAAAGAGATTAAGGTTGAAATACCAGAAAAGCTTAGAAGAAAAGAAATAAACTTACCTGAGCTAAGTGAATTAGAAGTTGTAAGGCATTTTATCAGATTGTCCCAAATGAGCTTTGGTGTAGATAATGGTATGGTCCCATTAGGATCTTGTACTATGAAGTATAACCCTAAAATAGAAGAAAAAACTGGAAGCTTAACGCAAGATTTGCACCCATTACAAGACGAGTCAACCGTGCAAGGAGTTCTTGAAGTAATTTATGATATGCAAAGATGGTTAGCTGAGATAACTGGGATGGATCTATGTAGTTTGCAAGTCCCTGCAGGTGCATCTGGAGAACTAGCTGGTGTTCTGATGATTAAAAAATATCATGAGACAAAAGGAAGAAGGAACAGAGATGAAATGCTGGTTGCTGATACTGCACATGGAACTAATCCAGCAAGTGCCTCGATGGAGAATTTCAAAGTTATCTATATTAGATCTAATAATGAGGGGTTAGTTGATATAGATGTTCTAAAGGAAGTTGTAAGTGAAAAGACTGCTGGGTTTATGTTAACTAATCCTAATACGCTTGGTTTGTTTGAAGAAAACATACTTGAAATTGCAAAAAGTATACACAATGTCGATGCAAAACTCTATTATGATGGGGCTAATCTTAACGGAATTTTAGGTGTTGTAAGACCAGGGGATATGGGGTTTGATATAGTTCATTTGAATTTACATAAGACTTTCTCTGTTCCACACGGTGGTGGAGGACCTGGTGCTGGGGCTGTCTGTGCCAAAGGTGAGATGGTTGATTACTTACCTTATCCTTTGGTGGAGAAGAAGAATGGTAATTATACATTATCTTACATACCTCGTTATAGTATAGGTAAAATTGCTACATTTTATGGAAATATTGGTAACGTGGTTAGGGCATATTCCTATATCCTAGGTTTAGGTGCTGAAGGCATTAGCTTAGTTGGTAAGATGAGTACAATAGCAACTAATTACTTAATCTCAAAATTAAAGGAAACTAAAGGTCTAGAGTTAATTGCCCCTCATAGACCTAGAAAGCATGAGGTTGTATTTTCAGCTAAGCCTTTAGCTAAGGAAACTGGAGTTACTGCAAATGACATAGCTAAAGCTTTGCTTGATAGAGGATTTTATGCTCCAACGATTTACTTCCCACCAAATGTTGAGGAAGCTCTTATGATTGAACCTACTGAGACAGAGCCTAAAGAGGTTTTAGACGATTTTGCTAACGCTATAAAGGATATAATTGAACTTTCATACAAAAACCCGTCAGAAGTGGTTAATGCTCCCAGGAACACTGCTGTTAGGAGATTAGATCAAGTTGTTGCTAATCATCCTTCTAGCGTTACTCCTACATTTAGAGTTAAAAGATTAAGAGAAGAAGGAAAAATTGGTCCCTTAAAGTGAAGAAAATAATATGGAGATGTATCCTAGGTAAGGTATCGATATAACTAATCCGTTAACTTCAGCTACTTTTCCGACAACACGTGCTTGTGATATGCCATAAGGGGATTCTAAGCCTATTTTACTATCTGGCTGTGGATTTGTTATATTATCAACCCCTTGCGTTACATAGTATTTTTGCCCATCAACAAAATTTATCGCTATTACATGGTGAATGACATATGTATTAAAAGTAGGAGATTTATAAATTATTATATTACCGACGCTTATGTTATGTGACGTGGTATAGAATGTTAGGTCACCATTTTGAAAAACTGGATACATTGAAACTCCTTCTACACTTGCAGTCTGTACTATACCAGAGAGCACTACAATATATATCAAAACGATAACAACTAAAAGAAAAATATCACTCTTCTTCATCTAGGTCACTTAAATCTAACTCTATTACTTCTCCTCTATCTTCCTCTTTTTGTTCCTCTTCACCTATTTTCTTTACTCCTTTTTTACCTTCTACTTCAACAGAACTTCCTCCGGCTCTGATTTTAGAAACTACAGCTTTCCATTTATGTCCGTTAGGGCATTCAAACGATCCCATAACAGTTATTGTTATTCTTCCATATGCATCTGGCAATGGAGAAACTAATTGCCATGTCTTTACTGGTTTTTCCACTCTTGTTCCGCATACAGGACATACATTTGGGTCAGTTTGCTTTTTCCTAGGCATAATTTGTATGTTGAAAAACAAGACTATAAATTAATTCTCCTAATATTGCTGTTAAAAACATTGTTACGACTAGGAAATTTATCTTTATTTTTAACGCGAAAATATATGAGATAAAATTAAAAAAGAGAAGAAAAGGATATAGAAGAAAAGGAGAATAAAAATATGATATGAGATAAGGAGCTGTTGTCCAAGCTAAATAAAACCCTTTTTCATTACTTAATTTTCCTTTAAGGAGTTTAGCATAAAATGGAGTGAGAAAACCATAAACCACAAATGGCAAAAAGCAGAGACATAATGACATATTAATCCTTGTCTCTAAATATGAATGGGGCTTATTTATGAGTGATCTATTTAGAATTAAAAAAATAAAGGGATACCAGATACTTGATTCTAGAGGAAATAAGACAATTAGAGTGAAAGTAGAAACTTATGGAGAGATCTCAGCTACAGGTGACGCTCCAGCAGGAGCCTCCAAGGGAAGTAGAGAAGCTATAGAATTAAGAGATCAAGATGGTGGAGTTACCAGAGCCGTAGAGTTAGTTAACAGTTTGCTAAATGATTCGTTAAGAGATTTCGATGTAAGAAATCAGTTAGCTATTGATGAGACGTTAATAAAAATGGATGGAACGCCCAATAAATCAAAAATTGGTGGAAATACTACAATTGCTACTTCTATAGCAGTATTAAAAACTGCAGCAAAAACATTAGGGCTAGAGGCTTTTCAATACATTGGAGGACCTAGAGTAAAATACTTGCCAGTACCACTATTAAACATATTAAATGGAGGTTTACATGCGGGTAGTCAATTGAAAATTCAAGAGTTTATTATAATTCCTCTTAAGTTCGATACGTTTAGTGAAGCGTTATTTGCTGCTGATGAAGTTTATAAAAACCTAAAGGGGTTGGTCACGGAAAAGTATGGAAAAGTTTACACTATGCTAGGGGATGAGGGTGGAATAGCGCCACCACTAGAGAAAACGGAAGACGCATTAGATCTTGTGTATACTTCAATTAAGAATTCTGGTTACGAGGATAAGATCATGATGGGTATTGATGCAGCTTCAAGTGACTTCTTTGATGGATCAAATTATGAGATTGATGGTAAGAAGTATACTCCAGATGAGATGATAGATTATTATACCCAATTAGCTAACAGATATCCGTTATTATATATAGAAGATCCATTTAATGAGAATGATTTTGAGAGATTTTCTATTTTACAGCAAAAATTAAAGAAGAGCATAATTACGGGTGATGATCTATTTACAACTAATATTGAGTATTTAAAGAAAGGTATTGAGAAAGGATCTGCAAGAGGTACAATAGTAAAGCCAAATCAAATAGGAACATTGTCTGAAACATTTGAATATATAGAATTTGCAAAAAAGAATTCTATTAAAAACATTGTAAGTCATAGAAGTGGTGAGACAGAAGATTCTTTTGTAGCTGACTTGGCAGTAGGTGTTCAGAGCGATTTCATAAAAACTGGCGCTCCTGCTAGAGGCGAAAGAACTAGTAAATACAATAGATTATTAGAAATAGAAACAGATTATGGGCTAGAATATTATGGAAAAAATATCTCACTTTAAGGTAGAAGAATTCCTACAACTATCATGAATATGGCTAAGACAAGCATTAGCATTATGAACTGTCTAACTGGCATATTAGGTAACTCTTTAAACGCTTTAACTAAGCCGTATATTATTGCCCCTATTATAACCATAAGGGCTATTGATATCCCTACTACTATTAATGCTGTAGCTATTGGCGATGTATTAAAATGAAACATTCCTGCTATTTGAGAAGTAACATTAGCAAGATTTTGTAAGCTCATACCAAATCGTAAAGTATAATTTACTCATACACCTTTTTTAAGTTTTATTACATAATATTTTCCTAGCCTATGATGACGGTTAAAAGCGCTTATAGGTGCTGAGTCCCTACCTTCTGAGGTGCCCAAATCCTTTTAAATGTATTACTACAGAGCTCTTACTTTTGAGGAGTATTACCATGCCAGTTTCAGTTGATGTATTAACGAAATTTGTTGGGCAAAAGATTAAAGATATTTATGGAAGGGATGTAGGCAACATAATACATGTATATACAGAGATTGATGGCACGATAACTGGAATTGAAATTTCTTATGGTAATTCATTTGTTACTGTAAACCCTGAAAGCGTGAAATCTGATGGCGATAATGTCGTGTTATTGCCAGAGTGGAAAACTGATGCGATAAAAATCTTAGGTTATATGGATAAAATAAGAAGAAGACAGAAAGCATTAGAAGAGCTGTATTCCAAACAAGAAATTCCAAAAAGTATGTATGATGAAATGAAAAGAAAACTTGACGCGGAATTATTAAAGGTTAAAGAGGAACACGTTAAGTTAAAGAATAAGTTAAAGAATAGGCTAAATGAGATTGAAGACCAGTTAGCCAAAATAGATAAGGCTACTATATCGTTAAAAATGAGTTATATATCAAGCGAATTACCAGAAGTATCATACAAAAGTTCTATGGAAATATTAAGACAATCAAAGGAGAGCTATACTCTAGAGAGAGATGATATAAAGAAAACATTGGATAAATTGGATGGCTTAGACAAAGAAACAATAGATATTAAGCCTTCTCCCTCATTATCCACGACACAAGACCAATCTATAAAGAATGATAACAATAAATCGGAAGTACCGGTACCAATACCCGTAAGAGTAATAAATACTTTGTAACCAATTTAGTGAAATAGTATGTTTGACAAGTTTTCCTCTCTTTTTAACAATGATAAGAAGCGTAGGGCACAGTTGGGTAAAGTTATTATAGATATTTCTTTGAAGTTAAAAGAACAGCAAGATAGACTAGATGAGGGAATGAGAAGATTACGAGATCGGGATAAAGAGCTTTATGAGAAGGTTGTTAGGGCTCAAATTGAAGGAGATGTTGCAAAGGCTACAATTTACGCTCAAGAGATATCTGATATTAGAAAAATAATAAAAATTATATACACAGCGTATTTGGCTATTGAAAAAGTAAGAATAAAATTAGATACAGTAAAAGAGTTACAAGGTGTCTCGTTAGTCCTACTTCCGATTATGAAAGTCTTAAATCAATTAAAAGACCAAATAAGAGGGGTTTCCCCAGAAGTTGCAATGGCACTAGATTCTATCACTAGTAGCGTAAATAGTATAGCAATAGAAACTGGTGTGTTGAGCGAAAAAAGTGTAGTTCCTACTGTAGTTGACGAAGAAGCTCAAAAGATATTAAATGAGACAAAGAACATGGCAGAAAATAAATTAAAGGAATTATTACCAGAACTACCATATCCACCCTCTGAAAGTCCAAGAAGACAAGCCATAGAAGTAAAAGTAGAGTCAAAACAAAAAAGAAAAATAAGCGAAAACGAGCTGTTAGATTATATAAAGCAAACAGGCGGATTCTTAGACATAGATCATTTCTCTAAATTATATAATGTAGAGAAAGATGATGTGCTTAACCTCTTGAAGAGTTTGGCAGATAAGGGGCTAGTATCTTTGGAGGGGTAACATGAATGTCTGCACAATCAATGTTAGAGGAAATGGCAAGAAAATATGCTATTAATGCTGTGAAGGCTGATAAAGAAGGAAATAGTGAGGAAGCAATAAATAATTACAAGAAAGCAATAGAAGTTCTTTCACAGCTAATATCTCTTTACCCTGATTCCTCATCCATTAAAGTTTATCATCAGATGATTAATGAGTATAAAAGAAGAATAGAAGTATTAAAGGAGGCATTACCGGCTGAGGGAGGAGACTCCAAAAAACAAGTAGAAATTGACGATTTAATCGTAAAGGAAAAGCCAAAAGTCTCATTCAATGACATAATTGGTTTAGATGATGTAAAAGAGGCACTAAAAGAAGCAATAGTTTATCCAAGTAAAAGACCAGATCTATTCCCATTAGGTTGGCCTAGAGGAATTTTACTTTATGGTCCGCCAGGTAATGGAAAAACAATGATAGCCGCAGCTGTTGCAAATGAAATAGATTCCTATTTTATTCAAGTTGATGCTGCCTCAATAATGTCAAAGTGGCTTGGAGAGGCAGAAAAAAATGTTGCAAAAGTGTTTAATAAAGCAAGAGAAATAAGCAAGAAAGAAGAAAAACCCGTAATAATATTCGTTGATGAGTTAGACGCTATACTAGGTATCTATAGTAGTGAAAATGGTGGAGAGGCAAGGGTTAGGAATCAGTTCTTGAAAGAAATGGACGGGTTGCAAGATAAATCAGAGAATTACAAAGTATATGTTATTGGAGCTACAAATAAACCGTGGAGATTGGATGAACCATTTCTTAGAAGGTTCCAAAAGAGAATATATGTAAGGCTACCAGATTATCAACAAAGATTAGCATTGCTGCAGTACTATACTTCAAGGATAAAAATGGAAAATATAGATCTAAATAAGCTTGCAGAGATCACTGAAGGTTACACTGCAAGTGACATTAAAGATATTGTACAGAGTGCACATATAAGAGCTGTTAAGGAAATGTTCGTAAATAATCTAAATGAACCAAGGCCTGTGAATATGGAGGATTTCATTGAAGTGTTAAAAATAAGAAAACCAAGCGTTAATCAAGAAATGATTAAAGCGTACGAAGCCTGGGCCGAGAAATTTAAAGCGTTATAATCAGATACCCCAGAGTTGCTATCACCACTCAATCTGGCATGACTCACATCATCTGTGATATAATATCTTTTACATATTTCCCGGTAGACTTTGAAGTATAAATTTTTTTCAAAATTTGTTTCTCTTCTAATTTTGTCCTATTCTTCCATAGGTTTATCGCTTCTTTTAATTTAATAGATGCCTCGTAATGATACTTACACAATCCATTATACTCTGCCTCTAACTCACAGAATTTACATCTCTCATATTTCTTTAATCCTAGTATCTTAGAAAGTTTAATTCCTATCTCATCTTTAACTTTCTCGTAATTTTCTAAATAATTTGAAAGAGTGAGAGTGGTTTCTTTAACTACATCGTCTACCGTGACTTTGCCCTCTGCTATGGTGTCTAACTTTTCTTCCATTTTTGATGTAAATTCTACACTTGTTATATCCTTAAAATAGTCCTTAAGAATTTCTACTACCACTATTCCTAAAGGTGTAGGAGAAATTGAGCCTCTTTTTTGTATAAGATATTTCCTATCGAATAAGGTCTCAATAATTCTACCTCTGGTCGCTTCTGTTCCTAATTTTGAGTTTTCCATCCACTTTAGTAACTGTATTTTATTATACCTTTTTACTGTGGGTTTTACTAGATCCATCTTAATTGAGACTGCATCTATTTTTACTTCTTCCCCTTCCTTCACATCTAAAAACTCTTCATCTTTTATTTCATGATAAGGATACAATATTAGCCATCCTTTAAACTTGGTTTTTTGTCTAGTTATTTCTTGTGTTAAATTAATCCCTTTTAGTTCTATTGAAACTCTCTGAGTCTGAATTACTGCATCTTTTGATATACTAGCTAAAAATCTTCTTGTGATTAACTCATATAATTTATATTGTTGTAAAGGAAGTTTGTTCTGTATTTGATTTCCAGTAGGATAAATCGCAGGATGTGCAGGATCATCTTTGCTTCCTTGCCTAACTATGTATTCTCCTTTTGTTATGTTTCTTAGGATTCCAATCAGACTTTTGAAATTACCTTCTAAACCGCTAACGATTCCTTTAATATCAACTGAGGGAGGGATTTTTTGGCTGTTAGTCCTTGGGTAGCTTATTAATCCATCAAGATATAGCTCTTCTGCAAGTCTTTCTACGTAATAGGGAGAATAATTCAGATATCTGCCTGCTTCTACTTGTAGATCCCCTAGATTAAACGGTGGAGGTCTTATTAACGGTTTTTCTTCCAGTCTAATTTCTTTTACAATAGCTTTTGATTTTTTAATTTTATTAGCGAGTTCTTGCGCTGTCTCTTTGTTATCAAAAGTTCTATCTATGGAAAAACTAATAGTTTGATTACCTATTGCTATTTTGACGTTGATTTTGTAGAGTGGTAAAGGTACATATTGTTCCCTTGAAATCTCATTATCTACTACATGGATTAACGTGGGGCTTTGAACTCTTCCAGCACTTAGCACCACTCTCTTGTTACTGACTGACTTCACTGCTATCATCAATGCTCTACTTACATTAATTCCCCATAACCAGTCTACTTTATGCCTAGCAATACCTGCATTTATCATATTGTAGTCTAGCGAAGATAAATTAGTATAAGCGCTAAGTATATCGTGCTTAGTTAAAGCGGAAAATTTCATTCTTTTAGCTCTTTTCAGATCACCAAAGAATTTTATTATCATATAACCTATAACTGAACCTTCAATATCATAGTCACATGCGTTTATATATTCTAGAGCACTTTTTGATAAAGAGCTCAAAAGATAATAATATTTTTTTGTATATTTAGCTGAATCATCAATTTCCCACAAAGGTTTCCATTCCATTGAAAAAACAGGAAATGAGTTGTTTCCATAAAGGTTAAACAGATGACCAGCAGCTGGTGCAATAACATTAATTTTTCCTTTGTAGTTAACAATCCAATAATTAACAGAATATTTTTTACATGTTTTGGGTTTTTCAGCTAGTGCTTCTGCTATTTTTTTAGCAGCTTTGCTCTTTTCTGCTATAATTAAAACATAATTTTTGGGATCACAACTCATGTTATTTAAACTCGACCTTTTTAACGGAGACTAGTTTTACTTTCCCATTTGGATAAACTCTCCTTACAGTTATTGGTAAAACTCCACGTTTTAGTTCTTCTTCTGCTATACTTATCACATCGTTATACGGCAGATTGTTTGTATCAATCAAAGGAGAAGCACCCATTGCAAGTTGTAATGCTCTTGCGCTTATAATTCTCGCGATTTCGTATTTAGTAAGTCTATTTTCCCAGCTTTCCTCAAAAATTTTATTTATACTACTCACAGTTATTCACTTCGTAAGGTGTTAAATAAGATTAACTCCAGATTACTTCTTTTTGTAGCAGTTCGGGCAGTTTGCAGTCTTTTGGCGGAGTAAACTCATATTTTTTATCTAATATTTTTGCTGTAGCCTCTAATAGTTTATTGACTGCTCTATCATCTACCACTCCCAATAATCCAAACCTTACAATTTTGTCTTTTAACTCTCCTATTCCTCCCGATATCTCTATGTTAAATTCTTTCAATTTCTTTTTGTAGTCTGGGACTGGTGGTACTCCTGCAACCACTGTATTTGAGAAGTTGGTTTCATTGCCTAAAAGTGAAAATCCATATGAGGATGTCGCTTCCCTTACAAATCTTGCACAAGCTTCATGCCTCTTCCATCTGTTTTCAATACCTTCCACAGCTAGTAACTCTGCAGCTCTCAATGAGGAATTGAACACACCTACTGCTGGTGTAAACGGTGTTTCCCCTTTATCTTGGAACTTTAAATGAAGAGCTATATCAAGATATGATGGTAATGATTCTTTAACCAATTCATTCACACTCTCTTCAGATAAAGCAACAAAAGCCATACCAGGTACAGAAGCAAGAGCTTTTTGACTCCCTGTGGCTACTGCATCTATCTTCCATTCGTTCACAAGAATTTTATATGCAGCAAAACCAGACACAGAGTCTACAAGAATCTTTAATCCCCTTTTCCTAGCTATGTTCACGACCTCTTCTAAGTTCCTAAAAGCCATACCAGAGCTTGTCTCATTATGAACTATTGCAACTGTAGTTGCATCTTTATTTTCATCTAACGCCATTTTTATCTCTTCTAGTGAAGGTATACTGCCTACGGCTTTCTCATATATTTTAACATTTGTACCTCTTCTTTTTAGAGATTCTGCCAGTCTCTTCCCAAATTCACCATAAGGAAATGTTACTACTTTTTCATTAGGTTTTGTAAGTGAATAAACCATGGCTTCTACTGCTAGTGTACCTGAGCCAGTAAGGAGAGCAACTCTATTAGCACTAAAGTGTTTTTTCATTAAACTTTCTAAATTGGTCACAATCTCTCTGAATTTTTCACTTCTATGATTTATTACCAAAGTAGAAGCTTCTTGTACGCTTCTTGGTACTTCGACCGGTCCTGGTATTAACATCATTTTAAATCATCCCTAGTTCTCTCATGGCACTAACTAGGTTCTGTGCCGTAATGTGGGCTACTCTTTTTTGGGCTTCCTTGGTCTGAGCACCTATGTGAGTAGTTACTATTACTCTTTCATGTTTAAGTAACTCTAATTCCCATTCTTCTTTTGGTGGTTCGTTCCAAAACACATCTGTAGCATAGGCATAGACTTTGCCTTTTTTGATATAATCAAGTAGTGCTTTTCCGTTTACTGCAACAGCTCTACTTGTATTTACAATAATTACATCATTTTTCATCATTTCGAATTGAGGATAATCTATTATTGGCTTTGCATTTTTCCCAACCGTTACATGTAAGCTTATAACATCCGATTCTTTTACCAACTCATCTAAAGTTACAGCTTTAGCACCTATCCTTTCTGCTTTTTCTTTAATGTCCACAACGTCATAAGCTAACACTTTCATACCCATTGCACTAGCTATAATACCAACTTTTGTTCCTATTCTACCAAAACCCACTATTCCAATAGTTTTGCCAGCTAATTCAAGCCCTTCTAATTTTTTAAAGATACCAGATTTAGCGAGATTCATTGATGTATACATTTTTCTTGCACCTGCAATCATTAGACCTATTGTTAATTCAACTGCAGAATCAGTAGAAGCACCTGGTGCATATACAATTTTTATATTTCTTTTTTCAGCCTCTTCTGTATCTACGTTGTCTAAGCCTATTCCTGCCCTAGCAATAATCTTTAGTTTTTTGCCTCTTTCAATAACTTCTTTATCTACTTTTGTTCTACTTCTTACTACTATTATGTCATAGTTAGCTATTGTATTTAATAGCTCCTCTCTGCTTATATCTGGAATATAATCTACTTGTACTCCTTTATCTTTTAGTGTTTGAATTAGTATATCATCTATTGGATCTGTTATTAAGGCTTTTATAGTGTACAAGGCCATACATATTACACCCCTTTTAAATGAAGCTACAAAAGAAGTTTAACATGAAATTGATGATGATGAGAAGAAGAAAGAGTAGGAAGTATAATAGAATATGTTGCTTATCTTACCAAGAAGTTTGACCAATTTAGTTGTATTCATTTTTAACTCATGTTATCCATTTATTACTCACTTTTATATTTTTTTATTCTACTTTACGATTGTATTAGTCTGTTTAAAAAATATAAACAAGTCTAACAGACCTACTTGAATATTCAAATTAGAAGCGATCGACTTTAGTATACTTTCACCTAAATAATAATCCTTATTGCTTTTAAGTTTTAAATTACTAGTTCCTATTTGATTTAAGAATCTTAGCAGATGCCTATCTATAATAGCTAGGTCAAAATAACCTACGTTTCTTAGAAAATGGCTTGCTTCTTTTAATCCTAGTCCATATATATTTTCTATTATATATTCTCGAGCTTCCTCTTGTGATTCATTAGCCATTTTCTTTATTTTAACGGATAAATTACCGTACCATTGTTTTGCTTTATAAATATATTTCGATTTTAAATTATAAAATCTATAACCGGCTTCACGCAATCTTTTGCTTATTTGCTCTTGATCCAAATATAATACATCATCAAAAATATAATTTAGAGCCTTATAGGCTGATATAAAAGAACTATTAGAAGTTAAAATACATAAAATCAATTCTCTAAACCAAACGCCTTCTCCTGCTCTGTTGTTTAGCTTAAACTCTTCTGCTCTTTCTAGCACTCTTGCCCTTAGCTTTTTGTTTTCCACTAGATCTCTTAGCACTCTTCTTCTTCCTCTTAGTTTTCTTTGTCTTTCCCTTCTTTTCTTTTACTGATTTAACTTGGACTGGTACAGCTCTGGCAAATTCATCTTTGAGAATAACTTTGGTAAAGCCTTCCTCAAACTCTAAAACTACAAACGGTTTGTCAAAATTATCTGTAAGATCTATCCCTATCAGAATATAGTCTTTGTCAAAGAATGTGATATAGTCCATAGGAACTTGGTCTGGGTTATCTACAGATTTTGGTACACCTATTTTTAGTAATTTTAATGGTTTAGGAAGTACATATTTTACATTAACTCCTTGAACTAGAAGAGGAACAGAATTATGCACATATACAATTCCTTCTTTTAATTTAATATTTTCTATCTCATCTTCCGTTTTCAAATCTATTTCCTCTTCTCCTACTTTATTAACCTTAATACCTATAATACCATGGTATAATTGTACTTCTTCGCCCCTAAAATATTCTGCAATAGCTTTCAACATATCTCATATATTATAACTCAAAAGAACTAATTAAATCCACTTTTTGCGGAAAACAGTATAACTCCATCCTTCACGTTAAATATAAATATCTCAGTATTCCATTTTCTAACCATGAGTATTAGAATTAGAGGAACGAATGCTTATGGGCACAGCGGATGGTTTACTGTAGAATGCATAATATGTAATAGAAAGTTAAAGATAGGCACTGATTTAGTATATAAATGCCCTAAATGTGAAAAGAAATATAATGCATATTTCTGTGAAGCAGACGCAAGAGGCCTAAAGCATAAATGTCCATACTGTGGCACGGAGTTAGTGCCTGTAATATGAATACAAAGAAATTTTTTATAAACGACAAGCAAGTTACTATATTAAATGGTTCTTTAGTCTATATGGATACGGATTTTATTATTGATAGTAAAAAAGATTTTATAAGCAAATTAAATTTTGTGAATAATAAGATAGCATATGTAGACCTAAGTTATTCTACAGACAATTTTACTTTATTAAAGTTAATTTTCTGTAGAACTAGACTACATACTTACCTTTGTAATGTAGTTTTAAAGCTTAATAATGAAAATGTTAATTTTGAAAATATCTATGTAGAACTAGAGAAAGTCCTAGATAAAGTCATTACATAGCCTTCTTGCCTTATTTTCTTATTTATCTTATCGATTAATTGAACTAATGTCTGGGCGTCTAAAGATTCGACTCTTATGTAAACATTAAGTTGCTTAGTTTCATTAAACGCAGTATAAACAACTATCAGAGAATCCCTTGATGGAGCACACATAATGGTTGCTCCTGCTTTAATTGGAGTACAAACATCACTAAGTTCTCTTTCTATACTTTCTATGGCATAAGGTAGTTTTGACGTACTAAACGGATCAGAGCTCAGAAGAGTAAATTCTACTCTAAACATCATCTTACCTCTTTAAGATTTATCTTCTTGATTGGAATATTTAGTCTTTCTAATATACTTTTTACTATTTCCGCATAATTCTTATCTCCAGTGATTAGTTTTAACTTTAATTTTCTGTAATTCATTCTTAACTTTTCTTCCCCTCTAGAATAAACTATTACTCTTCCTTTAACTTTATTTTTGATGGTTTTTACTATAGTTATATAAACAAAGGTTTTATCGTTAGGTAGATCTATTATTTCTGCTTCTCCTATCCTATAAATACCTTGAACTTTTCTTTTTATTTTAAATTGCTTATATTCTATTATATTATTACCGTCAACAAGATAAATTAATGTTCTAATAGCATGTTTACCAGATTTACTCTTGCTGTTTTCAACGTACAATTCCATCTTTAATAAACCTCGCTGATTCCATAATTCCTTCTAAAGTTATTTTATCTTCTAAGTATGCATCTATAAGTATATCGCTCTTAAATAAAACCTTCAATAAAGATTTCCTTAATGAGAGAGAAGAGTTACGATAAAGCTTTAGTGCCAAGTGCTGTATGTTAAGAGCATTATACAATTTCTTAAGTGATTCGTCCATATGGGCTTCAAAATCTTTCTCCTTGTACAAGGCTTCGAATGCTTTTTCAGCTGATATAGCAGAAGGTCGTATCCCTTCACCGCTTAATGGAAAAACTAAACCCCTGGCCTCACCTATTTTGAACTTTTTGTCTTTTATCGGAGACACAGATATTGGAGCTCCTCTTATATCAAGAAATTGCGCATCTCCATATCTCTCTTTTATATAATTAAGGATTAGCTCTTTAGAATTCTTATACTCTAAAAATCCTGCACCTACATTTAATACCCCTTCTTCACTGGGAAAAACCCAATAAAAACCGGTATATTTTGTGTTGAATTCGAATATAGCAATGTCGTCAAACTTATTCGTTTTTATCAAAGCTCTAGTTGTGTAAACCACGTTTCTATCCATATCATAAGGGCCTTTAGCATCTATCACATAATCAAAGTCATTTTTGTTAAAAAGTGACACGTGGTTTACTCCTACTTTTTCCCTCATTTTGTTTATCCATCCCCACTTATCTATTACCAGCCATTTAGTATTTCTATACTCAACTTCATTCATTAATTCGCCATCAAGATAAAATGCGAACCTCTTTATTCTGAATTTCACATCCCAGGGTATTGGAGGTGAATAAACGTTTGGTACTATATCTCCACAAGGCTTTACATATTTTTCTCTCAAATCAAATAATTTTATATCATAATTAGTTCTAGTTTTAATCAAATAAGATAACAATGAACCGGAAACTCCACCACCTAAAACCGCTATTTTTGTCATTTTAAATGCTTTTTAAAGCAGATCCTAATAAATTAGTGTTAAGGTGATTTAGTTATTGTTATCCCAAGAAGAGATCAATAAGAAAATGGAAGAATGGCCTAAACATTATGACCCAAAAGAAATAGAATTAAGATGGCAAAAGATATGGTTAACAAAAGAGTATTGGGAAAAGGTATTTAGATTCAGAGATGAGGATGAGCAATCCCCAGTATTTGTGATAGATACTCCACCACCTTTTACAAGTGGAGAACTTCACATGGGTCATGCATATTGGGTTACGATAGCTGATACCATAAGTAGATTCAAAAGGTTACAAGGCTATAACGTACTTTTACCTCAAGGATGGGATACTCAAGGATTGCCCACAGAGTTAAAAGTTCAATATAAGCTTAAAGTGCCAAAAGATAATAGAGAGCTATTCTTACAGAAATGTATTGAATGGACAAACGATATGATAAGTAAAATGAAAGAGGCAATGACAAGATTAGGCTATAGACCAGAATGGGAAAAATATGAATATAAAACTTATGAACCTAATTATAGAAAGATAATACAAAGAAGCTTGTTAGATATGCATAAAATGGGATTGATAGAGCTAAGAGAAGGACCAGTATACTGGTGCCCAAAATGTGAAACCGCATTAGCACAAAGTGAAGTTGGTTATCTTGAAAAAGAAGGTCTAATCGCTTACATTAAATTCCCACTGAAAGATGGCGGAGAAGTGATTATTGCAACTACAAGACCAGAACTTTTAGGGGCTACTCAAGCAGTTGCTGTTCATCCGGAAGATGAAAGATATAAAAACTTGATAGGAAAAACCGTTATTGTTCCTATTTTCAATAAGGAAGTAAAGATAATAGCTGATGAAGCAGTAGAAAAAGATTTCGGAACTGGCGCTGTGATGATAAGCACTTACGGTGATCCACAAGATATTAAATGGCAACTAAAATATAATTTACCAGTCACAGAATTAATCGATGAAAGAGGAAGGATAAAGAATACTAATGGAATTTTAGATGGATTGAAAGTAGAAGATGCTAAAAAGAAAATGATTGAGTTACTAAAAGAGAAGGGCTATTTAATTAAAGTAGAGAAGTTTAAGCATAACGTACTTTCACATACTGAGAGAAGCGACTGTTTATCTCCCATAGAATTTCTTGTGAAAAAACAAGTATTTATAAAGACGTTGCAGTTCAAGGATAAATTACTAGAAGAGTATAAGAAAATGAAGTTTACTCCAGCTAGAATGGCATATTACTTAGAAGACTGGATAAAGAGCCTTGAATGGGATTGGAATATAAGCAGACAAAGAATTTATGGTACTCCTTTACCATTCTGGTATTGTGATAATAATCATCTAATCCCAGCTAAAGAAGAAGACCTTCCTATAGATCCAACAAAGACTAAACCACCATATGAAAAATGTCCATATTGTGGTCTTCCATTAAAACCTGTTACTGATGTAGCAGATGTATGGATAGATTCAAGCGTTACAGTTATTTATCTAACAGGATTTTATACTGATAAGGAGAAGTTCAAGAGGACATTTCCAGCTTCCTTAAGAATGCAAGGAACCGATATAATCAGAACTTGGTTGTTCTACACGTTCTTTAGGACATTAATGCTCACGGGTAATGTACCATTTAAAGAGGTTCTGATAAACGGACAAGTCTTAGGACCCGATGGAACAAGAATGAGCAAAAGTAAAGGTAACGTGGTAAATCCGCTAGACAGAGTTGATGAATTCGGAGCTGACTCCATTAGGCTGACTCTACTTGATGCGAGAATAGGAGATGATTTTCCATTTAAGTGGGAGACTGTGAAAGGAAAGAAACTGTTATTGCAAAAAATATGGAACGCAGGAAGGCTTTCGTATCCTTTTATAGGGAAAAAGAAGTTTAATAAGCCGAATGTTATCCATCCAATTGATCAATGGATTTTACAAGAACACAAGAAATTCGTAAAGAAAACAATAGAAGCTTATAACTCATATGACTTCTATACAGTAGTAGAGTCCTTATACTCATACTTCTGGGAAACTATAGCTGACGAATACTTAGAATTGATCAAGCACAGACTATTTGAAGAAGATAAATCGGTATTATACACGCTAAGCAGAATATTCAAGGATTTATTGATTTTGCTTCACCCAGTGGCACCGCATATAACGGAGGAAATCTATGGGAAACTTTATGGAGACAAAATGTCTATACTTCTGGAGTCATTACCAAACGTAGATGATATAGCAGAAGATCCTAGGATAGATACTTTAGGAAACTATATAAAAGCGACCACTTCAGCTGTAAGAACTCTAAAAATTCAGAATAGAATTCCTATGCCAGTAACTATAAATGTAAAGTTGCAAGGGCCAAAGGACTATATAGAGACTATAAAAAGCATAGAACAAGATATAAAGAAAACACTAAAGATCGAAAAAATAGATTATGAAGAGCAAAAAGAAATCAAAGCCGAACTCATTAAGTAATCAGCCCATGGGAGTTTCGTTCACCTTTTCACGCTGTTAAGATGTCATCAACATTTCAATAAACTCTTTCATCCTTTTTATACCTTCTCTTATATCGTCTTCATTAACAGCAAAGCTCAATCTAACGAATTCTTTTCCTACATCTAATGGGAAGACCTCGCCGGGTATTGTTGTAACTCCCTTTTCTTCAATTAATTTTAACGAGAAATCTTTTACATTAAGCTTACTTTTCCTAAGTACTTCCCCTATGTACGGAAACATATAAAATGCACCAGAGCTCTTATATACTTGTATACCTTTTATTTTCTTTAACTCTTCATACATTACATCACGTCTTTTTCTGAATAACGATATCATGTCTTTAACATCCTCAAAATCATTAAATGCTTCGACTGCACCTTTTTGTGCGAAACTTGTAGCACAAGTATAGATATCTGCTGCAATCGATGCCATTTTCTTTATAACATTCTCTTTTGCAACTACGTAACCTAACCTCCATCCGGTCATCGAAAAAGTTTTACTAAATCCATTAACGTAAAGCACGTAATTTCTCCATTCTGGGTCTTCTAATACACTCTTCATCTTTCCTTCATATATAAAATAGTCATAGATCTCATCTGATAGAAGAATAACTTTCTTTTCTTTAGCTATTTGCATCAGTTTCTCTATCTCAATAGGATCAAATGTCATACCGGTAGGGTTGTGAGGATTATTTAACACTATCATTTTTGTCTTCTTAGTTATTTTAGACTCAATTTCAGATAAGTTAAGAGAAAACCCTGTGTTTTCGTTAAACTTCATCTTTACATAGACCGGTACTCCTCCTAACATCTTAACTACTTCTGCATAAGAGTAGAAAGAAGGATCGAAAATTATGACCTCATCCCCTGGATTAATGTAAAGGAGAAAGGCTAAATATAATGCAGTCTTGGCACCAGGGGTTACTATTACTTCTTCTTTTTTCACTTTCTCATATCTACTACTTAAATGCTCAGCTATTTTTTGTCTTAATTCGTCAATACCATAAGCTGGGGTATACGCAGTAAATCCATCATCTAACGCTTTCTTAGCCGCATCCCTAATCTTCTTAAAAGTCGGTAAATCGGGTTGACCTATACCAAAATTAATTATCTTTATTCCTTTATTTTTCTGCACTTGTCTGGCGAAGTCTTGATATACTAAAGTCGACTCACCAGTTATACTGTTTGCCGAAGATGAAAACTGGTCTAATGACATATGAAAAAATTATATTAGTTCCTTAATTTTGTTTGGGTCTCTCATTAAGGTCGTGCCAATAAGGAAAGCATTAGCGCCAGCCTGTTTTAACTGCATGATGTCTTCTCTTGTTTTTATCCCGCTCTCAGCTATTTTAATGATGTCTTTAGGGATTAATCCAAGAAGATTTTTGACGTGTTGTGTATCTACTTCTAGGGAACTTAAGTTCCTTGAATTAATACCTATAATATTAAAATTATGTCTTAAAGCTATTTTAAGATCATCTTCATCCGTTATCTCCACAATGACTTCTAATCCAAGAGCTGTAGCATAATTGTACAAATCTACAAGCTCTTTTTCTGTTAGTATTTTTACGATTAAAAGAATTACATCTGCCCCTAAGTCATAAGCGTTATCAATTTGCTTTTCAGTGACTATAAAGTCTTTCATTAGAACTGGAATCTTAACTAAGCTAGCCACTTTTTCTAAATCAGAATAACTACCTCCAAAGTACTTTTCTTCAGTCAGTACACTTATTCCAACAGCTCCGTTTTCCTCCATAAACTTGACGTATTCTACGATATCTCTATTCTCATTTAGACCAGAAGGAGATCTTCTTTTAAATTCAGCTATTATTGGATTTCTCTTACTTTCGGTAGCCTTTATAAACCTAGAAAGGGAATAAATAGGTCTTTCTCTTACTTTCTTAACTCTTCCTCTAGCTAATGATAAGTTTACTACATCAGCTAACCAACCTTCTAAAAAGCGTGGCATCAAGTTATACTTTATTTAGGAAATTATAAAGGATTCTTCTCCCTAACGACGTACCAACACTCTCTGGATGATATTGTACACCGTATATTCTTAGCTCAGAGTGGTGTAAACCCATAATTTCTTTATCCTCGGACGAATAAGCGTCAACAATTAAAGGCTCCTTTATATTATCTACAACCAAACTATGATACCTTGTAGCTTCAAATTGTTTTGGAAGGCCATCATATATCGCTGAATTACCCACAACTTCAATTTTACTTATTTTGCCATGATATACTTTCTTAGCTTTCCTTATATTTGCACCAAAGGCATAACCAATAGCTTGATGCCCTAAACATATACCTAGAATTGGAATTCTCTTACCTAATTGCTTTATCACATCTATAACTATTCCAATATCTTCTTTTTTATCTGGAGATCCTGGGCCGGGGGAAATTATTATTCTATCCGGATTTAATCTTTCCACCCCTCTAACAGTAATCTCGTCGTTCCTTATTACTATAGGATAACTTCCTAATTCACCAATAATTTGTGCAATATTATAAACAAAACTGTCATAGTTATCAATAATCAGAGTTAAGTCCATTAAGCAACACCCATTGCAACCTTTAATGCTCTCATTTTATGTTCGGTCTCATAATACTCCATTTCTGGGATAGAGTCATAAACAATTCCGGCTCCAGCTTGAATTCTAAACAAATCCTTGTTAGCAAATGCACTACGAATAGTAATTGCAAATTCTGCATCTCCATTAGCTGATACAAATCCAACTCCTCCTGCATAAGGACCTCTTTTATAAGGCTCTAATAGCTCAATTATATTCATAGCCATTGGTTTTGGAGCCCCACTCACAGTGCCAGCCGGGAA
This sequence comes from Sulfurisphaera sp., assembly GCF_059755235.1. Taxonomy (NCBI): domain Archaea; kingdom Thermoproteati; phylum Thermoproteota; class Thermoprotei; order Sulfolobales; family Sulfolobaceae; genus Sulfurisphaera; species Sulfurisphaera sp. The sequence continues at coordinate 14,972 of NZ_DBPRYF010000046.1, read as the reverse complement.
AACAGCTTTTAAAACATCAAAAGCATTATTGTTCCTTTTTAATGTACCAACTACTTTAGTTACAATATGTTGTACATGGCTATATTTTTCTATATACATAAACTCTGGCACTTTCACAGATCCCATATAGCATACTTTTCCAATGTCATTTCTTGCAAGATCAACTAGCATTATATGTTCTGCTCTTTCTTTCTCAGAAGCTAATAGTTCTTTTTCTAATGCTAAGTCCTCTTCTGGTGTCGCTCCTCTTGGCCTTGATCCTGCTATTGGATAAGTCTCAACTATCCCATCTTGTAAACTAAATAATGTCTCAGGGCTAGAACCTATCACTTGTCTGTCATAAAATTTAAGATAATACATGTAGGGGGATGGATTTATTTTCCTTAGATTATAGTAAAAATTCATTAAATCACCCTTGTAACCATATCTTAAAAACCTAGAAATTACTACCTGGAAAGCATAGCCATTTTTTATGTAATCCAAGATGTCTGAAACTGATTTTTCAAATTCCGTTTTCCCTAAAGATTCGGTTTCAAACTCGAACTTTACGTTACCAATATCCATACACGAGAAAATCCTAGGTAACTCTCCTTCTACGTAGACTTTACCCTCTACATGATCATAAATTATTACATTTTCTGGAATGAAGAACTCCATTTGTGGCCAGTTCTCTGCCTCGGGTTTCAAATTCTTTATAGTCTCCCAATATCTAACTGAATCATAACTTGCATATCCAATCATCCCTCCCTTAAATTTGCCAGGTAAATTAAGTTGGGGGGCCTTGCTAAGAAACTTCTGAAGTACTTCTATTGGATCATAAAAAGAGTCTGTTATATCACCATAAGAGGAATTCCCTTGAATGCGGAGATATCCTCTCTTGCCCCAAGCTATTATACTATACCTAGCCTTATGCTGAGGACCTGCACCGCTTTCAAGTAATCCGGCTATGTTTTCCTCTTCGGTTATGCATTTAAAAACTTCATAGGGTTGAGCAAAGGATGTTATTGGGTAAATATCCATGGTTTCACCTTTTCTGCAATTTTAACCATCTTGCCTTGATCTTTTTTTGACTTAAACTTCTCAATACCAGACGATATATCTAACCAATAAGGTTCTAATTTCAAAAACTCATCCACGTTCTCCGGTGTTATCCCTCCTCCAATTCCGACCTTATCATGTTCCTTAACCCATTTTCTTGCGATATCAAGATTTACTTTCTCTCCTTTCTTTTCTGAGTCTATAAGCACTAAATGATTAGTTTTCTTTACTATTAAGTTAAAATATTCCTCGTATTTAGGTGAAGAAGGCACGTAAAGAATAAACTTCTTTTCTCCGTATGAAAGGGTATTTTCAAGTTCCTCTACAGTTAGAACTCTGTGGATTTGTATATAGTCAGCATTTGATTCTCTCACAATATCTTCAATTTTGCCATTCACTTTTACATTAACTACCGGTCTATCCACAAGAAGTTTTACTATGCCAATAAACTCTGGTTTGACAAATCTAGGGCTTATAGGATCTGTTACAATACCAATGAAATCAGCATATTTAGATGCAATTATAGCATCTTCTACGTGAGAAATTCCACAGAATTTTATTTTAATCAATTGTAGACACCAGGTTCATGAACTTGTTTATATCACCATTCTTTTCTACTAAAGACCTAATATGTGGAATTCCATTATCCATTAGTTGTAAAGAGTATTCGTATCCGTCTTTCAAATCTTTAACTTTTCCAATCAGATATAATGCCATAGCTGTATTGATTCCAATAAATTCCCTCGCCTCTTTATCTTTTCCTTTAAATGCCTTTAGAATTCTTATTGCAGAAGTTGTTGAATCATCTACTGTAAGCTTAGCAATTGGAACCTCTTCTTTTAAGCCAAAATCCTTGACAGAAATTGTATAATTGTCTATTTTCCCCCTTTGAATCTCATAAACATGTGTCTCTCCTTGAGGAGAAATCTCGTCAAGTGAAGGATAGCCGTTGTATAAAACTACTCTCTCATAATCTAGTTTAATAGTCGCTTCAGCTAATTTTAGTAAAAAGTCTTTGGAAAATACTCCTATCATTTGATATCTTGCAGAGGCTGGATTTGTTAGAGGACCTAAAATATTAAAAATTGTACGAATGCCTAATGTTTTTCTTACATTAGCTACATTTTTCATTGCAGGATGATAAAGCTGAGCAAAAAGGAATACGAAATTTTGTTCTTTCAATAATTTTTCTGCAATCTCTGGTTTAACGCTTATGTTGTAACCTAGAGCCTCTAATACGTCTGCACTACCAGATTTACCACTTACTGCTCTATTGCCATGTTTTGCTACTGGGAAAACTTGACTTACTAATAAGCCTACAGCTGTACTCACATTTAATGTGTTAAAACTATCTCCTCCAGTTCCAGCAGTGTCAAGTGCGTTAGGAAAGTTAATATGTAGTCCGTTTTCTCTCATTGCTTTAGCGAAACCCACTATTTCTTCAACACTTTCGTTTTTTGTTGCTAGTCCAACTAAAATCCCTGCGCTAAGAATTTCTGGTACTTCTCCTTTCATTATAGCATTTGCAATACTTCTAGCCTCTTCTTCTGACAAATTTTCTCTCCTAACAATCTTTTTTAGTAAGTCAACCGTATTCATCTAATATTCCCCTTAAAGTCTTAACAAGTTGTAATGCGGATTGAAGACCATTCTTCTCTATTTCTTCTATAAAAGCTGTTCCAATAGCTACTCCATCAGCGCCTGCACTTAGAGCTTTTCTCATATCATTAAAATCATTTAATCCAAATCCGACAACTAATTTGTTTTGTACAAGGTTTCTGACTCTTACTATGAGGGAATCTACACTTACTGGTATTGGCACACCAGTAGTGGGTCTAACTCCATAGTACAAGAATAAATCTGAAATTTTAGATACTGCAACGATTAAATTATCTGGTAATGATGGTCCAGTAAATAATACTGCTTTCACCCCTTTTTCTTTAATGCGTGAAACATAAGTCTCATAATCATCAATATAATCTATTAGTAAATCTGGGAAAAGAATCCCGTCTATACCTATTTCATGTAGAGTAGTTAAAAAGGAATCTAAGTTAGGTAAATAGTCTTCTAAATAAGTTAAAATAACAATTGGTACGCTCACTCTTTTCCTAACTTCTTTTAATGGAGATATATAATCCTTTAACCAACTTGTTACAGCCTTGTAACTTTTTCTTATCACGGGTCCGTCATATTTTGCGTATTTTGGTGGTAAACCTACTTCTAAAATATCAGTCCCAAGTTCTACGCTTTTTTCTACGAACTGATAAAAAGTCTCTAGGTTTGGATACCCTAGTGTCATATAGGTTACTAGCATTCTTTTCATTTTCCAACCCTTTTCCTAATTGAATCGTAATTTCCAAGGTCTAATAGCCCATGCCCGCTTAGATTAAACACAATTACTCTTTTCTCATTATTCTTCTTGGCTATTAATGCCTCTTCAATTACTGCTCTAATTGCATGTGCTGACTCTGGTGCTGGCACAATACCTTGAGTTTTCATAAATATTTTTGCTGCCTCATATATTTGTTCCTCCATATATTCTCTCCATTCAATAATTTTCTCTCTAACGAGCAAACTTAGAGTAGGCGCAATACCATGATATCTTAGTCCTCCAGCATATATCGATGGTGGCACATAATCTTTCCCTAGAGTTATCATCTTTACAAGTGGTAACAAACCAGCAGTATCTGGGTAATCATACTCATATCTTCCAGTGCTAAACTTAGGTATCTCTGCAGCTCCAACTGCTATAAACTTCTTACCTTTTTTGGCTCCAATAAATGGATATACAAACCCACCAAAGTTACTTCCCCCTCCTACACACCCTATTAGCGTATCTGGCTCTTCTCCTAGCTCGTCAAGTTGAGCTATAGTTTCCATTCCTATAACAGATTGATGAAGTAAAACTACGTCAAGTACGCTACCGACAAGATATCTATAATTGTGATCTAAAGCATATTCAATAGCTTCACTCATTGCCACTCCTAATGAGCCAGGGTGGTTAGGATTCTCTTTTAATACCTTTCTTCCAAACTCTGTTAAATCAGTTGGACTTGCATAGACTTCCCCACCATAAAGCTCCATTATTGTCTTTCTCATAGGTTTTTGCTCATAACTTACTTTCACCATGAATATTGTTGATGTCAAATCATACATTGATGCTGCTAGGGCTACTGCAGTACCCCATTGTCCAGCTCCAGTCTCGGTTACTACATGAGAATTCCCTTCTTCTGACGCAAAATACGCTTGTGGTATAGCGGTATTTATCTTATGAGAACCGGTTGGTGTTGCTCCTTCATATTTGAAATAGATTTTTGCTGGTGTACCTAAATATTCTTCAAGTCTTTTAGCTCTCATTAATGGGGTTGGTCTTCCTATAACTTCATATCTGTCTCTTACCTCTTCGGGTATCTTTATAAATCTCTCGATAGTGAATTGTTGTCTTAAAACTTCCTTTGGCAAAATCTTCTTTAATAATTCAATTCTTGAGAATTCTGCATCTGGAGGATCTCTTGGTGGAGGTAAAGGCTTAGGCAAATCTGGTATTACATTATACCAATACTTTGGTAGTAGATCTGAATTTACCATTGGTGCAACAAAAACACCTAATAGACTAAAAACCCATCTGACTTATAAGTTTTGATGGTCTCATAGTGTATCAAAACCGTCAAACTCTCCTTTATATTCACAAAATCTATAATCTATCTTTTCAACTCTAGATAAAGGTGGGCCGCGCTTTATGTATTCTAATAATTTCTGTAAAGCTTCTTCATAACCTTCTGCTATAACCTCTACCGTTCCGTCTTCGAGGTTTTTTGCATACCCCTTAACCCCAAGTCTAACGGCATGAATTTGAACATATCTCCTAAAGCCTACACCTTGAACCATTCCATAAACCCTTACATACATCCTTCTTAGCATAAAATCACCTCAGAGTCGCTCCACTTCTTCATCAATCTGTTAATTTTTTTCATCACGCGGTATATTTTATTAACTACTTTTCTTGTTTAAAAACATATGATTAGAGTAGCAATAGCTGGTCTAGGAAATTGTGCATCAATGTTAATTCAAGGAATTGAATATTATAAGCAAAAAGGAGATAATTACTATGAAGGACTTATAACTCCTATAATAGGAAATTATAAGGTTACCGACATTGAAATAGTTGCTGCTTTTGATGTTTCAAAGAACAAAATTGGAAAAGATATAAGTGAAGCAATATTCGAAAAACCAAACATAACACCAAAGATAGTCGATATGGAGAGAAAAGGAGTGAAAGTTAAACCTGGACCGGTTCTTGATGGTGTAGCTAATCATATGAAAGATGTATTTAATCCTAGTAAGAATGGTACAACAGAAAGTGTAATTCAAGAATTAAAGGATAGTAAAGCGGAAATTCTCATTAATTTGCTACCAGTAGGAAGTGAGCAAGCTAGTAGAGAATATGCAAAAGCTGCATTGGAAGCGAATGTTGCATTCATTAACGCAATTCCTGTTTTCATAGCAAGTGATCCAACGGGTAAATTCCCTCAGATGTTTAAAGAGAAAAACTTACCAATAGCTGGAGACGATATAAAGGGACAAGTAGGTGCTACAATTCTTCACAGAACTTTAACCTCACTATTTAGGCTAAGAGGAGTAAAAGTGGAAGAAACTTATCAGTTAAACGTAGGAGGAAATACTGACTTCTTAAACATGAAAACTGAAGAAAGACTTTACTCAAAAAGGATAAGCAAAACTAAAGCAGTTACAAGCACACTTAATGATAATAATTACTTGGAAAAAGAAGGAAAAATTAGAATAGGACCTTCAGACTACGTACCTTTCTTAGGAAATACAAAAGTAGCATATATATATGTAAAAGGATCTGGGTTTGGAGGAATGCCGATAAAAATTGAAGCCTCATTAGAGGTAGACGACAAATCCAATTGTGCAGCCGTTCTTTCTGACGTTACTAGAGCAGTAAAAGTTGCATTAGATAGAAAAATAGGAGGGCCATTAGTTGAAGTTTCTGCATTCTACTTTAAACATCCACCAATACAGGCTAAAGATGATGAAGAAGCCTACAGATGGTTTAGGAAATTCCTTGAAATGTGAAATTTGTGAAGAAAGAGAAGAAAAGTATACTTGTAAAATTTGTGGTAGGAGAGTCTGCGAAGAGGATTACCTAAAAGTAAAAGAGATTTGTAGAGTATGTGAGATGAGTCTCTGTGAAATCTGCAAAATAAATCTTGCTATTGGAAAATGTGAAAAATGTGGTAGAATTATTTGTGAAGAATGTACCGCATATTTTGATGGCACAAGAAGAATATGTAAAGAGTGTTTTACTTCTTTTTCTTAAGACCTTCTAGCATAATCTTCTGTTCTATCGAAGCTACATGCCTTCTCACTTGAACTACTGCATCTGGGTTAACACTTATACTATCGATCCCTTGCCTAACTAAGAAGTCTACTACTTCTGGATAGACACTTGGTGCTTGTCCGCATATTGATACAGTCTTACCGTATTTATGAGCGGTCTTAATCAGTTTCTTTATAGACTCTAATACAGCAGGATCTCTCTCGTCATAGTAACCCATCCTTGCTAAAAGGTCTGAATCTCTATCAACACCTAGAGTTAATTGTGCAAGATCGTTACTGCCTATGCTAAACCCATCAACAATCTGAGAGAACTTATCAGCTAATACAATAACAGAAGGCACTTCTGCCATAACCCACACCTTGAAGTCTTGCCCTCTTCTTAAACCTTCATCTTCCATAATCTTAATAGCCTTCTCCAATTCCCAAGTTGTTCTTACAAACGGGAACATAACCCAGACGTTCTTTAATCCCATCTCTTCCCTAACTTTTCTAATAGCTCTAACCTCTAATCTAAATGCTGGTTCATATTGAGGACTAACATATCTAGATACTCCTCTCCATCCTATCATTGGGTTTCTTTCTTCCGGTTCAAATTCTTCTCCGCCAATTAACCTCTTATATTCATTAGTCTTAAAATCAGAAAATCTGACTACAACAGGTCTTGGATATATTGCTGATGCTACTAATGATATCCCTTCTGCAAGCTTATCTACAAATACTTGTGGTTGACCAGTCTTTATTAAATATAGAGGATGATACTTTATCCATTCGCTTACTATAAATTCTATTCTCATTAAACCTATTCCATCAAACGGTAAATCAAGATATTTATGAACAATATCAGGCTGACCTAAATTCATGTAGATTTTAGTTGCTGTAACAGGATATAAACTGAGTAAGACATCTCTACTAATTCCACTAACTGCTGTTGTTGTCTGCTGGGCAGTAGTTGTCTCTTCTTTATGTTCAGTTTCGAATGTTAATTTCCCTTCATATATTATACCTCTAATGGCGTCGACTGTAATCTCTTGTCCGTCCTTAATAACCTTAGTAGCGTTACCCGTTCCTACAACTGCAGGAATCCCTAACTCTCTGGACACTATTGCAGCGTGACTTGTCATCCCTCCCTCATCGGTAACAATTGCTGAGGCAATTTTCATTACTGGAACCCAATCTGGATCAGTCATTCTTGTAACCAAAATATCGCCTTTTTCGAATTCCTTTGCGTCTTTTACATCAAGAATAACTCTTGCTTTTCCATATGCTATACCGGGACTAGCAGGTAGTCCTCTCGTTAATATTTTTCCGACACCAAGTTTTACTTCCTCTTTCTTCTCTTCTTTCTGTTTACTCGTCCAATAGGTCTCTGGTCTAGCTTGTACTATAAATACATTATCTGGGAATTGTATATCGGCATCTATGGCCCACTCAATATCCATAGGTCTGCCATAATGCTGTTCTATTTTCAATGCTAATTTTGCTAGTTCTATTGCCTCTTCATCTGTGATTGACATCTTATCTGCTTCTTCTCCAGTTAAGTTTATGATAACATTTTCTCTTTTCTCTCTATCATAAACAATTTTCAAAATTTTATGGGATACTTTCTTTTCAACTATCTTTAGGGACGGCTTTTCAATCAAAACTTCGTCTGGCGTTACTTTACCACTTACAACAGCTTCTCCTAATCCCCAGCTGGCCTCAATCATAATATAGTTTCTATCTCCAGTAGCTGGATGTAAAGTAAACATAACTCCAGCTGCTTTTGAATTAACCATTTTTTGAACAACAACTGCCATCTCAACTGTTACTTGGTTAATGCCCTTAGATCTTCTATATGAAATTGCCCTTACAGAATATAAACTAGCCCATACTTTTTTAACTGCATTAATTAATTCATCTCTTGTAACGTTTAAGTAAGTATCTTGTTGCCCAGCAAAGCTTGCAGACTCTATATCCTCTGCAGTTGCAGAAGATCTAACAGCAACAAGAATCTCTTTTCCAACCATTTTAGCTAAACTATCGTAAGCGAAAAGGATTTGATCGCGTAAATCATGAGGAATTTCTCCATCTAAGACCAATTTCTTTATTTTTTCACTTATAACTTCATCGTCTTTTTCTTGTTCAAGTAGTTCCCTAATTTTTTCATCTAATTTATTATATGAAATGAAATACTTATACGCTTGAGAAGTTATAACAAAACCAGGGGGTACTCTTATTCCCATTGATATTAATTCTCCTAAATTAGCTCCCTTACCTCCTGCTATATTAATCATATCTTTTCTTATATTTTTAAGATCGACCACAAGAGCGCCTTCAATAAGGGAAGAATCCAAATTTGTCTCCCAATAAAAAATACGACTTATACATTAAAAAATGTTTTTGACTCTTCAAAAAACCTAAATACAATTGATTATTTTTGATTTTCGTTAGTTTTTTGTGCAGACGTTGAAGTGACAAACGATGGTAACGAGGGGAATTTCTCTTTCATTCTTTGCTCTGCTACAGTTGATGCTTCATCCAATATCTTTCTTGCTTCTGGTGATGTTATTGTGTAATCAACACCCGAACCAGTGAATTCACCAGCTTCTATTACAACTTCTTGTAATCCGTCCTCTAGTTCTCCTAATTCCACGGAAAGTTCTGGCATAACTCCCTTCATAGCTTGCCTTAATTCTCTAACTACCCCTAACACTGGGATTATTGAAGTAAATACATCTCCTAATTCGCTTACTGTTTCTAATCTCAACTCAACTTGCTCTAAAGCAATCTGTGTAGTTAGCAACTGTTTTGTGACTTTTCTTATTTCAGCGATCTCATTTGCGTACATTGAAGCCCTAGCAGTATCTTTATTCATCTGAGCTTCAACTACTTTTTCAAATAATACTCTATCTCTCTCTTGAAGTTTTGAGATGTAAACATCGAGTCTGCTTATAGTAGTCTTTAACCTATAATGGGCCATTATTAGTCTATATCTTAAAGGTTGCTGTGGTTTGAAGAGAGACTTTACTTTTTCAGCTATACTTGGCTCTTGCTTTCCTCCGCTCCAATTCCTTACAAAATCGTCTACGCCAGCCATTTTACTCAATTTATCCATTGAATACAAAATCCTTATAAACAAGGAAACCAAATAATACTAATGAAGAGAGTGATTTCTAATGCGTCAAATTGATGTAAGCTTACAAGACGGATCATTAGTACTAACCAATAAAAGCAATAAAAAAGTTCTAATAAAGACGATCATCCTTCATTATCAAGTAACAGTTATTACAGTAGAAGAACAGAGAACTACTAGATCGATAAGCGAAGAAAGAGAGATAGAAAAAGAGCTAAAGCCAAATGAAAAAATACAAATACAAAACGTGCTCCCAGAGATAAAAATGGTTAGCGTTATTTATACTGTAGATGATAGAACGCTCAGAGACGATTTTGAGATTTAATTTTTTCCCATAAAGGCGTGATCTTTTTCACTGTATTTTCATCACTAGTTAGCTCTTCTGGCCATTCTTTACCAAGTTCCTCTTTAAATTTTCTAGTAGCGTCTATCCCGATCTTACTACCTAATGGAGGATAAGGGGTTGTATGATCTAAGGAGTCTGTTATAACGTTATCTACTATAAGTACATCCCTTTTAGGATCTACAGTAGTAGAAATTGCATATAGTACTTGATTTAAATCTTGGACATTAACATCTGAATCTACAATAATAACCATCTTTAACAAACTAAGTTGACCTAACCCCCATATACTCATCATAGTCTTTTTAGCTTGTCCAGGATAGCGTTTCTTTATGGAGAAAATTCCAATCCCGGTAAATAATCCATACTCTGGTAAATTCATATCCACAATCTCTGGGATAAGCATTCTGATAAACGGCATGAATAGTCTGTCAACAGCTTTGCCAATCCATGCATCTTCTAAAGGGGGTTTACCCACGGAAGTAGCATGAAATATAGGATTTTCTCTAGCATAAGCTCTTTCTATCTTAAACACCGGGTAATAATCTGGAGGAGTATAGTAACCTAGGTGGTCGCCAAAAGGCCCTTCAAGCCTCACATCATTTATATCAACGTAGCCTTCAAAAACAGTTTCAGCCGAAGACGGAACAAGTAAACCGTTATCGAGTTCATGAACTGAAACGCCTTCATTACGTAGTATACCTGCAAACAGATACTTATCTAATCCAGGAGGGACTGGAGAAGCCGCTACAAATGCCAATATAGGATCGACACCATTCACTATAGCTGCAGGAATTTTAGTAATCCCTCTTTCTTTATATTTAAATGAGGTAAGCGCACCTCTTTTTAATGCCTGCCAATGTACAATAGCTTCCTTTTCATTTAGTAACTGTATTCTATAAACACTCAGATTATGGACACCAGTATCTGGATCTTTAGTTATTAAAATGGAAAAAGTCAAATATCTACCAGCATCCTTTGGCCAAGTTTTAAGTGCAGGTATTTTGTTAAAATCTAAATTTGCTTCCTTAAATTCAGGTTTCTTACTTTTAGGAAGAAGTTTACCAAGCTTCAACATATCAAATAGACTTCTGATCTTCCCAGAAAAACTAAGAGGCATAGCTCCAAGCATATTCTCTAGAAAAGAAGCAGTTACTTCTTCTAAGTTGTTTGTGTTAAAAAGTTCATAGAAAGCTTCTATTGAATAGTAAATATTAGTAATTACAGACCAGTTAGGGTAACCTTTTACGTTTTTAAATAGTAGAGGAGGTAAGTGACTATATGTAGCTCTTCTAGATATTTCAGCAATCTCAAGTATAGGATCCACTTCGTCATTAATTTCGATAATTTTTTTCTTTGAACGCATGAAATTTATATATTCACGCAAATCATCAAACGCCATTTTTAATCACTAAGATAATACACATAAGATAAAGCTTATAATTTAGTATACAAAAGAGCTTAACGTTAGTGGTGAGCTATAGTTGGAAACATGCAAGGACATCTAAAATGCTTAGATTGTGGAACAGAATATCCAATTGAACAAGATCTCATAACATGCCCCAGATGTGGAGGATTACTCGAAATAATACTAGAACCTAAAAAAGATTTCTCCTTTAACAAGTTAAAAGGAAAAGGAGTATGGAGATATAAAGAATTAATTGCTGGTGAATACAAGGAAATAGTAAGCCTTAATGAAGGAAATACGCCATTAATAAAGTCTGCGTATAACTCTAATTTGTACTTTAAATTTGAAGGGGCAAATCCAACTGGGAGCTTTAAAGATAGAGGAATGACAGTAGCGATAAGCTCAGCAAAATCACTTAATTATAAAGTAGTCGTAGCTGCGTCTACTGGCAATACTGCAGCGTCCGCTGCTGCCTATGCTAGTAGGGCCTCTTTAAGGAGCTATATAGTTTTACCTAAAGGCAAAGTAGCTATAGGTAAACTAGCTCAATCAATTCTTTACGGTACAACGATATTAGAAGTTGATGGTAGCTTTGATATCGCAATGAATAGCGTAATGAGATTGTATAAAGAGCTAAAAATAGTTTATCCATTAAATTCATTTAACCCATGGAGACTTGAAGGACAAAAGACCATAGCTTTCGAGATAACTGAAGATATAGGCGTACCAGATAATGTAATAGTACCAGTAGGTAATGCTGGAAATATTTATGCTATTTGGAAAGGATTCACAGAGTTGATGAGCATGGGAATAATAGATAAAGTTCCTAGAATGATAGGAATACAAGCTGAGGGGGCTGCCCCCATAGCAAAAGCAATAGAAAAAGGATTAGACAAACCAGAGTTTGTAGATTCGCCAGAAACTGTAGCTTCTGCAATAAGAATAGGAAAACCAGTAAATTGGAAAAAAGCAATAAAGGCAATAAGATCTTCTAATGGATTTGCAACCTATGTGTCAGATTCTGAAATTCTTGAAGCACAAAAAGAATTAGCGAGAAAAGAGGGAATAGGCGCAGAACCCGCTTCAGTAGCTTCTTACGCAGGTTACTTGAAACTTCTAAAAGAAGGTAAAATAGATAAAAATGAAAAAACGGTCCTAATTCTAACAGGACATGCACTAAAAGACCCTGATGCCATGACCAAGGCGGAAGCTAGAAGAATATTAGTTAACCCAGAACATATAAGCGAGATAATTCTAGGTGATCTAAAATGAAAGTGATTAAAATAGGTGGATCAATTCAAAAAGATGAAAAAGATTATGAATTAATCCTAGAAAAGTTAAGAAAAGAAATAGATAGTAATGATAAAAATATTATAGTTACATCTGCAATAAAGAACGTAACTAATCAGCTCTTAGAAATCATAAAGAACATGGATAAATCGATGGATATTATTACTGATATTTATGATAGACACATAAGATTGTTATCAAAGCTATCGAACGGAATTGAATTTGAAAGAACATTTAAAGAGTTATCAAAGCTATCAGATGAATTATACAAAATAGCCTGGTCAATTAGAGTAATAGATGAAGTAACCCCTAAAGTAAAGGATTATATTTTATCATTTGGAGAAAGATTTGCAGTTGCACTACTTTCAACTTTCTTAAAATCAAATGGTATCTCGTCTACGTATATTTCTGAACCAGTATTAATTACTGATGAAAATTTCGGCGAGGCAAACGTTCTGTTTTCACAGTCTAAAGAGAATTTGCTAAAGAAGATAGATGGAATAAAAGAGAATGTAATAGTGGTGCCAGGTTTTATTGGCAAAAGTATGAATAACAAATACACGACAATAGGACGTGGAGGAAGCGATTATTCGGCTACAGTAGTAGGAAAGATACTGGGAGTAAAAGAAGTAAAACTAATAACTGAAGTTCCAGGGATAATGACAGCCGATCCTAAAAAGATTCCAGAAGCGAAAACAATACCTAGGTTATCACTAGAGGAAGCCATAGAGTTGTCTCAATTAGGAGCTAAAAAATTGCATCCTAGAACATTTGATCCTATATTTAATACAGATATAAAAGTAGTGATTGAGGGACTATATGAAGAAGGGAATACGGTAATTGAAGGGAGTTGCACAAAAGAGGATACATTAAAAGGTATAGCTACAAAAAACAACCTTGAACTAATTACAATAGAAAGTACAAATATTGTAGGTAAAATAGGTTCTGCAGCAGCTATAATGACTGAAGCACGGAACTCTGACGTTAACATAATAGCAATTTCACAGCCAGTATCAGAAACAGTTATCCAACTAGTAATAGATTCGGAAGATAAGAACAGATTAATGGAAGGACTAACAAGGCTAAGTAATCTAATAGAAGATATTCAGTCAAGGAAAGTCAGTGCAATAAGCATAGTTGGCTGTGGATTAAGAAACAAAGAAATTTCCTCAAAAGTGATAAGCAAAGCTTCTCCTTTAGACCCATTATTTATTTCTAGAGGATTAAAAGGTGTTAGCTTAACATTTATAGTTGATGAAAAAGATGAGAATGAATTAGCAAAAGAACTTCATGAGGCGGTTTTAGAATGGCAGACAAAATAAAAGTCTCTTTACTTGGTTCTACTGGAATGGTAGGACAAAAAATGGTAAAGATGTTAGCAAAACATCCTTACTTAGAACTAGTTAAAGTTAGTGCATCACCATCAAAAATAGGGAAAAAGTATAAGGATGCAGTAAAATGGGTTGAACAAGGGGACATACCAGAAGAAGTCCAAGATTTACCAATTGTTTCGACAAACTATGAAGACCATAAAGATGTAGATGTTGTTCTTTCAGCATTACCTAATGAATTAGCCGAGACGATAGAGCTTGATCTAGTTAAAAATGGTAAAATAGTTGTATCAAATGCTAGTCCATTCAGAATGGATCCTGATGTCCCATTGTTAAACCCTGAAGTAAATTGGGAACATTTGGAGCTCCTCAAGATCCAAAGAGAGAAAAAGGGATGGAAAGGACTGTTAGTTAAAAATCCAAATTGTACGGCAGCAATCATGTCAATGCCATTAAAACCGTTACTTGACATAGCGCAAAGATCTAAGATCTTGATAAATACGTTACAAGCTGTAAGCGGTGCAGGATATAATGGGATATCTTTTATGTCGATAGAAGGGAATATTATACCTTACATAAAGGGAGAAGAAGATAAAATAGCCAAAGAATTAACAAAGCTGAATGGGAAATTCGAAAATAATCAAATTATACCAGCTAAACTTGACTCTAGTGTTACCTCGATAAGGGTGCCTACAAGAGTAGGACACATGGGAATAATAAACATAATTACAGAAGAAAAAATTAACATTGAGGAAATAAAGAAAACTTTAAAGAATTTTAAATCCTTCCCACAACAAAAGAATCTACCAACTGCACCTAAACAGCCGATAATAGTTAGAGAAGAAGAAGACAGACCACAGCCAATAATAGATGTAGGTGCAGAAAACGGAATGGCAGTTAGTGTTGGAAGAATAAGACACGAAAACAACGTTTTAAGATTAGTAGTCTTAGGGGATAATCTGATTAGGGGGGCTGCAGGTATAACTATATTAACAGTAGAAGTAATGAGAGAATTAGGGTACATTTAATGCTAAAAATTGATTTTCATACACATACTTTTTATAGTGATGGTAAAGAATCCCCTCAAAC